>CAZPMV010000112.1:0-1658 GCA_964587335.1 uncultured Anaerolineales bacterium | reverse complement strand
GCCGCTCCTCGGCCCCCTGCTCGATGTCCGCTCGCCCCCGACGCTCACGGCACCAAGATCAGCCGTGCTTCCGCCTCCTGTTCGATGTCCGCCCGCTCCCAGAGCATGGGCCGGCAGGCGCCCTCCAACCAGAGTGGGATCTGGTCAGCGTAGTGGCCGCTGGCGGGATGGCCCGACTGACCGCTGGAGGTGACGATCACCGACCGCCGCCAGTCAGCAGGGTCGCAGACCAACCGCAAAGAGTCGCAGACAGTGACCGGGCTGAAGGGGAAGCGAGGGGCGAACACCGACCGCAGCAAGGTGTCCTGATTGCCCCCCAACGGGAAAGGCCCGCGGCTGAACAGCCGGCCTAGCGGCTTGATGCTGCCCAACGGGTGATTGAAAGCCGCCTGATGCAGCCGTCCCCACAGCCAATCCTCCATATCCTCTCCCAGTTCCTGCCGCAACAGCTTGAGCGCCTCGTCCAGCGCCTGGCGCAGCAGTTCCCTCCGCGGGTCGGCCGCTTGCGGTGCTGCTGTCACCAACCAGGTAGAGAGCGGCTCGTCGGTCAGCAGGCTGAGTAGGAGCAGCGCGGCGCGCTTGCCTAAGGGGCCCATATCGCTCAAGGGCACGATGCTGCAACCGACGACCGCGTCTGCCAGATCGCCCAGAGGCTCATCGAAAACGCGGTGCAGGAAGCAGTGCAGCCAGGTCTCGTAGATGCTGGCTGCCACGCTGTCGGCGGCCATGCGGCAGTCCCACTCGCGGATGATCTCCACGGCCCGGCGAGACAATTCGCCATCGGGCTCCACCGCCGCCAGCACTGGCTGCACCTGCCGCGCTACCGGGTTGAGATCATCCAGTTGCATGGCCAGGAAGTCGGCGACCGAGTGCTTTTCCCGGGAATGCAGCAGTTCGACAATGCGCTGCGCCCGCAGGCTGTGCTCCCAATCCGCGCCGATGAAATGCGGATAGCGTTCATCCATGACCTTGTTATTGGCCGAGGCCAGCCAGCCCTCCGGCGGGTTGTAGGCGTGTGGCAGCTCTTCGAATGGCAGGTAGCCGAGCCACTCGTATTCGCCGCTCCAGCCGGGAACCGGCGCCATGCCAAAGCCCCGAGCCCGCTGCGGCGCCCAACCTGGCTGGTAGAAGCCAATGTTGCCCTCCGCGTCGGCGTAGACGAAGTTGTGCGGCGGGCACGACCAATCCCGCAGCGCGGCGGTGAATTCGTCCCAGTTCCGAGCCCGATTGTAGTTCAACGTACAGCGCAGCATGTGCCCCGGCTCCAGTGCCGTCCAGCGCAGCGCCAGAGGCAGCTCTTCGCCCACCAGCGTGCTGATGATCGGGCCATGTCGGGTCAGAAGCACTTCCTCCACCACCGATTCCCGCTGCCCCTTGACCTCTATCTCCTCCCGCACGACCTGCGCTTCTTGCCATTGCCCCTGGAACTCGTATTGCCGCGGGTTTTCTGGATTGAAGCGCTCGATGTAGAGGTCCTGCACGTCCTGCCAGGCGGTGGTCATCCCCCAGGCAAGGTGCTCGTTGTGGCCGATGACCACGCTGGGAATGCCGGGGAAGGAGACGCCGGCTACATTGTGCTCGTACCCATTGTTGCCGCCGCCCATCAGGTGGCATTCGTACCAGACCGAGGGGATGGTCAGCGACAGATGGACGTCGTT
>CAZPMV010000111.1:0-9759 GCA_964587335.1 uncultured Anaerolineales bacterium | reverse complement strand
TGGCTCTACTTCGGCGACGCGGCCGCGGGGATGGCCGTGGGATACGACTGGTGCTATGATCGGTTGACGGCAGCCGAGCGCACCAAGTTCGTCAATCAGCTCAACGATTGGGTGGACGAAGCCTTTGCCATGGACAGCCCTTGGGCCTACTATGCCGTGGAGCACCGCCCGGAGGTAAACCGCTACTATGCGCACCTCTACGGGCGTGCCATTGTCGGATTGGCCACGCTGGGAGACAACGAACCGCTGGCGCAGGAGTACGTGGACGTCACTAGCCAGCAAAACGTCAAGGAAATCGTGCCCTTCTTGAACCGCTACGGCGAGGGGGGCGACTGGTCTGAAGGCTGGAACTACATGCAGCCCACAATGTCGCACCTCTTCCTGGTCTACGAAGCGGCGCGCAGCGTCTACGGCGACGATCCCTTCCGCGATACTCCCTTCCCCGAGGATCTGCTGGCCTTCTTAATCCACGCCACGCTGCCCGATCTGGGCCACGGCTATCCCGAGGGTGACCTGTGGGAGAGCACGGCCAGCATCGGTGATGGCCATCGAACGGTCATGCTGCTGCTGGTCAACGAGTTTGGCGACAGTGCGTGGGGTGAATACGGGCAGCACTGGTTGGAGCAGACCACCACCTCGCCGGACTGGAACAGCACCCCTGGCCGTATGTTCTCGGAGGAGAACTTCTTCTACGATTTCCTTTGGGGAGATCCTGATCTGCCCGCCCAGCCCTTTGGAGCGTTGTCGCCGACGCACTACGCTGCCGGTGGCGGCACGCTACTTGCCCGTGGCGATTGGAGCGCCAACACTCCCTGGGTCAGCTTCCATTCCGGCGGCTTCCTCACCGACCATCTCCACCGCGGGCATAATCACTTCAACGTCTGGCGGGGAGAATGGCTGGCCCACGACGCCAATCTGGGGGCCAGCAATGCCTACAACCGGGAACCCTTGTTCCACAACGTGGTGGTGGTGAACGATGCCGACCAGTCGGGCTACAGCGTGGGCCGCCTGCTGCGCTTCGAGGATGCAGGCGAACACGTCTATGCGCTGGGCAATGCCACTCCGGTCATGTGGTACATGGATTGGAACGCTGGACAGCCAATGAGCGTGGCCGATCACTACACCCGCGACTTCTTCTACTGGCGGCCTGACCTCTTGCTGGTCTTCGATCGCGTCACGGCCAGCCAGGCCAGCTATTCCAAGGAGTGGCTGCTGAACGTGCCCGCTCAGCCAGCCATTGATGGCGATCGGATCACGGTGACCGGGCCGGAGGGCAAAGGCAAGCTCTTCTGTCGCACACTGTGGCCGCAGAATGCCCACATCGCCAGTGTGCCGCTCTCCAGCATCAATCCCGACGCTGGCCTGCAAGGGTGGCAGATACGGGTCACGCCGCCCACGGCTCAGGCCAGCGATGTTTTTCTGCACGTGCTCACCATCGCCGGCCCCGCGGCGACAAGCATGCCCAACACGGCCCGCATCCAGGCCAGTCAGGGAAACATGGTGGGAGCGCACGTCCGCGAGGCTGCCGGGAACCGGCTGGTGCTGTTCAGCGGTGACGCTGCTGCTGAACCACCGGCGGGCAACATCGTCTACAGCTTCCAGCCCACGGCGGACACGCTGCACCGTTTGCTGAACCTGCAGCCGGGTAAAGCGTATCAGATAGCCGTACAGACTGCTGGTGGTTCTCAGACGGTCACGGTACGGTCGGGTGGGGAGTTCCACGCCAGCCCCCAGGGCGTGCTGAGTTTCACCACCACGGCCGACGGCCACGTGCTGCCGCCGCCGCAGGGGACCTATCTGCCGCTTGTCATGAGGTAATTGTCAGCGGATTGAGCGGATCGAGCAGATTCTGTTCTATACTCACTCATCCGCTTCATCTGCTCAATCCGCTGATGGTTTTTGGCTTGTTTCAGTAGGGACATCTTGGTATTTGAAACCTTCCAAGGAGGTGGGCAATGAACCGCTACAAGTTCCTGTTCGTGATGACGGCTGTGATCTTCCTGGTCATGGCCCTGGTAGCGGGCAGTAGTCTGGCCAATGCACTGCCGGTTTCATCGAGTCTGGCTGCACCGCAGGCCCAGGTGATCCTTGAGCCCACGGCCATGGCCTGGGTCTCCAGCGTCGAGCCGAATGCTAACTTCGGCGGCCGCGGCTACATCTGGGTGGGCTACGGCCAGGGCGCTGGGGAGGCCTGTTGCAGCACGCTGCGCGGCCTGGTCAAGTTCGACTTGAGCAGCATCCCCGCCAACGCCCATGTCACCGATGCTGTGCTTTACGCCACCATCTGGGACGCCCAGGGGCCACCTGACCACTTTGTCTACTATGCTGGACGTTCCATGGACCAGGCTACCCGCTGGACTGAGGGGGGTGTGACCTGGAGCAACAAACCTAATGCATCGTGGGGTTCGGCGGCCCTGGATCTCAGCGCCACCTATGGCCAGGTCCATTGGGACGTAACAGCCTATGTGCAGGGAATGCTCGACGGCAGTTGGGTCAATAACGGATTCTACTTCATGCGGGAGAACGACGAGACTGATCCCCAGGAACACACCCGAATGTTCGGTCTCCTGCAACTGGTGGTTACCTATGATACCGTTACCCCCACCCCTACGCCGACGCCCCAGCCAATGGTGGTGATCAACAAGGCCGACCGGCCCGACCCGGTGTACGCCGGCGACGAAGTGGTCTACACTATCATTGTACGTAACGTGAGCGACGAGCCACTGCAGGACCTGTGGCTGGAGGACACCATCCCCGAAGGCACCACCTTCGTGGAAGCCTCGGGCGGGGGTACGTTCAGCGAAGACGGTACGGTCTCTTGGGGAATCCCGACGCTTGCCCCTGGGTCGTCCTACTCGGCTGAGCTGACCCTGCGCACCTTGTCTTCTTTGCCGGATGGCACCGTGCTCACCAACTGGGCCGAGGTTGGGTACACCTACCAGCGGCACATAGAGTCGGTTGTCCGCGTCTACACACGGGAAGCGGCTGAGACCACCACCGTGAACCGCCGGCCGGAGCCTGTGAGGCCGCCTCCGGAGACCTGCTTGCCGGACGAGGCAGCCGGTGACTTCGACACGGCAACACAGATCGCGGTGGGCCAGCCTGGCTTGTGGGCTTCCATCTGCCCCGCAGATGACGAAGACTGGTTCAAGTTCTGGGCCGGCGAGGACTACACCATCAACATCTGGCTGGAAGACATGACCGCTGACCTGGACATCTCGCTCCTCTATCCCACCGGATCGACCAAGTGGGAGTTCAGCAGGACTGGCCTGGCGGATGAGTTCATCACCTGGAGGGTGGGGGCCGGCACCGCCGGCGAATGGCGAGTGAAGGTGGTCGGCCATCCTGGCACCTCGGTTGTAGGGGAGTATCACCTCGAGGTGCAGGTCCTTGCTCCCGCGCCAACCCATACCCCTACGCCCACGCGCACCCCCACCCGCACGCCCGCGCCGACGCCGACCGGCACTCGCACCGCCACTGTTACGCCGACGGTCACACCGACACCCACCGTCACACCCACGCCCACGGCAACCTCTGTTCCCGAGCTGCAACTGGAGAAATGGCTGGAGGAAGACTATCTGGTGGCTGGCGAACTGGCGCATTACACTGTTCGCGTCACCAATCGCGGCCCGAGCACGGCGCGCAACGTCTTTGTGAGGGACATCCTGCCACAGCGGAGCACCTTTGAGAGCGCTGACCCCGCGGCTACTCCCGACCCCGACAATCCACGTCGCATTCCCTGGCCGCAGATAGCCGAACTTGCGGCGGGAGAAAGCGCCTTTTTCCGGGTGACAGCGCGCGTCGACGACAATGTGCCCCCCGGTGACACGCTGCGCAACCAGGCCAATGTGGATGCAGATGGCGTCGCCACAGTGCACGCTGAGTCGGTGGACCCGGTGGCCGCACCGGGCCTTTCCATCTTGCCCTGGGTTGTCACCTCGCCGGTGGAGGCGGGGGAAGAGATCGCCATTCGCGCCTGCGTGCGTAATGACGGCGCCGGCCGGGCGCAAAACGTGGTGGTCGTCGCCGAGTTCAGAGGAAGTGGACTCGAAGAGATCACACCCAGCTTACCTGGCGACTACGACCGGTGGGCCAACACCATCACCTGGGAACTCGGGGATATCGACTCGGCAGCAGGCTGCACTGACGTGGAGATCGTTGCCACAGTCAAATCAATCCTCTCACCTGGGGACACCTTCTCGATCGAGTGGACGGCCAGCGCTGACAGTGTTCCCGAAGTGAGCGTGTATCAAACGATAACGGTGGACTATGGTTGTGGAGAGGCTTCCCTATCGTGGGAACTGGGCCAGGAGGTCGTGGGCCCAGGCGACACCTTCGCCCTCTGGCTCACCATCGAACATCACAACCCGCGGCCCATCCAGGACTTCTCACTCACAGTCAGCGTGCCCGACTTCCTAGACATCTCCTCTTCGCCCTACTACTGCACCCGCCAGGGCAACACCCTGACATGCTCCTTGATCGGCGACCCGGGCACCCATTACCTGTCGGTGGATCTCACTGCGCTGGAAGACGTCGGTGGCGATGAATACATCATCATGGAGCTGAATGGCCGCGAACTCTGTGCTCCCGTGGTTGAGACAGCCAGGGTGCAACGGCCACCCGATCTCGTCGTTGATGACATGGAAGTCACGCAGTCCGTTCAGGACTTGCGCAACTCGGTGCGGCTCATCAGGGGCAAGCCGACCTACGTCCGTCTGCACGTGCACAGCGATAGCGGCAGTCAGCCTGGCGTCACGGCCCGGCTGTGGCGCTATGCAGATGGAGTACGCCAAGAGCCTGGGCTGGCGCCAAGCAACCCCAGCGGCGTGATCACCGTTGTCTCCAATCCGGACCGGGCCGAGCTCGATGATAGCTTCTACTTCGAACTTCCGGCAAGCTGGGTAGACCAGCGCTTGATTGCAGGGACTCAGGTCTTCGAGGCGGAGGTCAACTACGAGCGAGACATTCTGGAGACTGACTACGATAATAACGTCCTGCGGAGTGATGTGCTGCACTTCGAAGAGTCGTCGCCGCTGCGGTTGCGCTTCTACCGCGTGGAGTGGGATGACGGCACGGGCACCCTCCACGTCCCGGGTATGTACCACTTCGACTACATCGAGTCTTGGCTGCGGGCGGCCTACCCCATCTCTGAACTTGATGCCACCTACGAGGGGAAACTTCTGGCCTCCAACTGGATCACGCAGGGGACGTGCAGTGAGATCAACAGCGTGCTGGTGGATCTCTGGACGCGGGACGGCAGTCCACCGAACATCATCTACTTCGCCATCAGCAGCGGTGTGCCCTATGGCTGTGCCTCCCGACCTGGCAACTGGGGCACCGGCGCGGCGGATTGGGGAGACCGCGGCTGGGATTTCGACGGCTCCATGGCCGACTGGTACGCCGGCCACGAGATCGGCCACACCCGGGACATGGGGCACGTCTGCAACGTCCTTGGCCCTTGGTGCGGTCAGGTACCTGCTCCTGCCTGCGAGCCCTACATTGGCGATAATGGCAGCATCAGCCCCACCGATACCGGCCCCTCGGTCCAATATGGCTTCAACACCGGAACCGTGGCCGGAACCGTGGAGGTCTACCCGTGGTGGTGGAAGGACGTCATGACCTACTGCGACAACGAGTGGACATCGGGGTACACTTACGAGAAACTCCATGACTACATCACCGTTCAGGCGCAGGCTGCCACGGCTCAGGAGCTCCACACCGAGGGCGAACGGCTGCTGGTCATCGGTCAGGTGGATGAGGACGGAGGCGCCGCCAAACTGACCACTGTCTCTCGTGTTGTGGAGACCTGGCCTCTCACCGCGCCCGAGCCAGCAGGCTCCTACAGGCTACGGTTACTGGATGGCGGCGGTGGTATCCTTGCCCAGCATCCCTTTACGCCTCTGCTTGAAGATGCTGGCCAGAGCATCGGTCCCGAACCGCTCTCGGTGGCCCGCATCTACCTGGTCGTTCCCTGGGTCGCCGGTACGGCCCACGTGGGCATCTGGCACGAGGGTGAGGAACTGGTCGGCCGCGACGTCAGCCCCAACGTCCCTGACGTGACCGTCACCTATCCCAACGGCGGCGAGCAGTGGGCCAGCGGGTTGGTCACCGTCACCTGGGAGGCTAACGACGCCGACACCGATCCGCTGACCCACGCGGTGCAGTACAGCGCTGACGGTGGGAACAGTTGGCGCACCCTGGCCACGCGCATCACCGACAGTCACCATGTGGTGAACGCTTCTCTGCTGCCGGGCAGCGACCAGGCCCTCATCCGCGTGTCGGCCAACGACGGGATCAACACCAGGCGCGACATGTCAGATGGCTTCTTCCAGGTGGCGAACAAGCCACCAGTGCCGCGCATCATCTTCCCCGAAGATGGCAGCAGGTACGTCCGGACCCAGCCGCTCAATCTGCGCGGCAGCGGCCGTGACCGGGAGGATGGACAACTGAGCGGAGCAGCCTTGACCTGGACCTCGGACCGCGATGGCCCACTCGGCACCGGACGAGCGACTACCGTCTTCACACCCACGCTCGGTGTTCATCGCATCACCCTCACTGCCACCGACAGCCAGGGTCTGACAGCTACTGCCAACATCACAGTCACCGTCGCACCGCCGATACCGCGGCCGAATCAATGCAGCGAATGGCTGATCAACGGTGACTTCGAGGAGCCTGGATGGGGCGGCTGGTCACACGACGGCAGCCCCGAACCTCTCGTTACCACCGGCGACGAGCCTGGCGAGACAAACGTACTGTTGCTCGGCAATCCCGATGGCTCCGACCTGCCAGGCCTCTCCTGGGTGCGTCAGATGGTCACCCTGCCCGAAGACACCATTCACGCTCGCCTTTCCTTCCGCTACAGCGTCTCTTCCCGCGATCGCAGCGGCGACTACGATTGGTTCGTGGCGGCCATCACCGGCGGCGAGGGGGAGCCTGTCCGAGCGCTGCGAATGCACGGCGGCGAAAGCCCCTGGCAAACGGCGGGTGCTGACCTCTCGGCCTACGCCGGGCAGACCATCGGCGTGCTCTTCGCCGTGCGCAACGACGGCCAGGCAGGGAGCACCTGGGCTGCCGTGGATGACGTCTCGCTGTGCGTCAGCGCCGCACCGCCCGCGGAGCTGGGGCTCGATGGCTGCTGGCTGCCTGATGGCTTCGCTGACTATGCCCCGGCCGGCCTGCCGGACTTCGACCAGCGTCAGAGCCTGTGGCGGGCGCCGGAGACCGTGCAGTGGTCGCACGACGGCCCGGCGGCAGTGGCCGACCTGCTGTGGTGGCGCGATTCTGCCGCTGAACCGGGCGGCACAACGCCACCAGCCGTCTCCGACGGTTATCCGCTGCTGGAGACCTACGGCGTCTGGGACGACCACGACCCGCGTAACGTGTCGCCATTCATCGCCAGCCTGGCCGGGCTCATGAACACCAACGTCGAGCAGGCGGGCACTGACCTGGACGACCTGATGAGTGGCCTCAACGCTTACCTGGCTGCCAAAGGGTTGGCCGACGACTACACGCTCGCCCTGCGCCGCGCTCCCTCCTACGACTGGGTGCAGGAGGAGGTGAAACAGAACCGCCAAGTGCTGCTGTTGCTCGGCTTCTGGGAGCTGCAACCGGTTGGCTGGCGGCGGCTGGGCGGGCACTACGTCGCCGCGGCCGGCGCAGGCTGCGGTGACGAGGAGTGGATCGCACTCAGTGACCCCTTCCGCGACAACGCCGAGATGGGCTGGCCCGGCCGGGTGATCCCTGCCGCGTCGCATGGCCACACGCCTGACCCACCACACACCGTGCACAACGATGCGGCCACTGTCTCTCATGACGTCTACGGCATCATGCGCACGGAAAGCGGCTGGGGGCCGCAGGGCTACGCTCGTTGGTACGGCGACGTTGCGCCATTCCTGGAGGGCGCCGGTCTCAACTTCGCTCCCGCTCTCGAAGAGGCCCGCGCCGGTGCTTACCTCAATGGAGACGTCCTTACCCTGGCCGACTATGCGCTGGTGCTGGCGCCGCGTGCCGAGAGGGTGACGCTGCGCTTGTCGCCGGCTACCAGCCGCGTGCGCGTCGGAGAGCAGTTCTTGGTGGAGATGGAAGTGCAGGCTGGCGACCAGCCGGTGGATCGGGCGCAGGCATTCCTTGACTTCGACCCGACTGTGTTGCAGGTGGTGGATGGAGACGGCAATCCTGCCACTGAAGTCACCCCTGGCGGTGCGCTGCCCACCGTGCTCATGAACACCGTGGACAACGCTGTCGGCCGCATCAGCTTCATCGCCGAAGGGGATGCGCGGGAGGGCCGCTTCCTAGTGGCTGTGGCCCGCTTCCGGGCCATCAGCATCGCTCTGGCCAGCCGGCTTTCTTTCGACGTGGAACCGCCGGGGGCCAGCGATGTGCGGCTTGCCGGGGAATCGGTGCTGGATCGCTCGCGTGACGGGCGCGTCACTGTCAGGCAAGGAGCGTTGGTGGCTGGCCAGGCGGCGATGCAGCGCCAGGCGGCTCCACCCGACCCGTCGTGGAGTGTGCCGCTGATGCTGACGCTGAGCCGTGTTGGCGAGCGTGGTGCGGCCTATACCTACAGCACGATGAGTAATCAAAACGGCGCCTTCCCCATGCCGGGCGTGGCGGCTCCTGGGATCTACCGGGCTCGGCTGAAGGGGCTGCACACGCTGCGTAACCTTCTGTCGGCGGCGACGCTGACGAGCGGGCTCAACGGCCTGGCGATGGAAACCTTGCTGGAAGGGGACGCCAACAACGACAACCGCGTGGACAGTCGTGACATTTCGCTGTTGACTGCGGCCTACGGCAAGGGGCAAGGCCAGCCGGGCTTCGACCCTCGCGCTGACTTCAACGAGGATGACGAGGTGAACGCACAAGACCTGGCGCGCCTGCAGCCCAACCTAAGCCGGCGTGGTGACGTTCTGGTAGGAGTCGCGGCTGCTGCGGCCGCGCAGGAGTTGCTAGATCTGCTCATTCCCGAAGAGACGCTGGCCGCTGGATCTGTCTCGCTGCGGCTGGCGCCAGGAACTACCGCGGCTACCGAAGGGGAGATCGTCACCCTGCAGGTGATGGCTGTTGCTGGTGAGCAGCAGGTCGATAGCATCCAACTGTATCTGGACTTCGATCCCGCTGCCCTGCAGATCGTGGATGAGTCCGGGGAGCCGGGCGCGGAGATCGTGCCTGGCAGCACGCTGCCGACGGTGTTCCACAATCGGGTGGATGTTGGCAGGGGTTGGGCGGACTACCTGGCCAGCAGCTTGGAGGGTTCGCCGGCCAGCGGTGACTTCGTCGTAGGCACGCTGCACTTCCGAGTGCTAAAGGCGGGGGAAAGTTGGGTGCGCTTCAGTCTCAGCGACTGGCGCGGCACCGACCTGGTCTATCGTGGCGTTTCGGTCCTGGGTGATCTGGAGGCCGCCCGCGTACGGGCGACGGCGGAGCGCAGGATCTACCTGCCAATGGTGCTGGAAGGGTAGCGTACGTGAAACGTGAAACGTGATGCAATCCAAACACTTGAAAGGAGACTCTAGAATGAAAACCCGAAACATCGCTCTGCTTGTCCTGTCCATGGCCGTGGTGGCCCTGCTGACCGCACTGCTGGTGGTTGGCACCGTCGGCGCGCAGCCGGCTGGACGCAACGCGGCCGCATTGCAGGTCGCCTACCCCATGACCTACCAAGGACGACTGACCGACAACCTTGGCAATCCCATTGCTAACCAGACGCGGAACATCACCTTCCGCGTCTACGAACAGCCCAGCGGCGGCACACCGATCTGG
>CAZPMV010000110.1:5369-9780 GCA_964587335.1 uncultured Anaerolineales bacterium | reverse complement strand
CAACTATGTTGTCAAGGTACGAGTTGTCCTCCGTACGGAGGGTTTTTCAGAGAACTCCTAGGGGACCTTCTCCAGGCATGGAGGCGTGACCGGCAAGGGTATTATGATGAAGGCAAGAGCCCGCAGGGGCTAGAGGGCTGGTGTGGGTGAGTGGTGGTCAAAAAAAAGGGATCAGGGGCATGCTGCATCACGATCTGTGTCTGGTGCAAGAGGCCCTGGATGCCCCACAGTGGCGTTGACGGGGTGCTGAGGGGTGACACGATCACAACTCTCAATGATCAGCCAGTCCTGGCCGTTATGGCAGTGCTCGACATAGTCGTATTCGTGGCAGCAGTGGCTCGCTTCCGGCACGCTCGGCCGATTCTGGATTGAGGAAGGAGCAGAATGATGTCCGATCAGCACGACAACGGAGCGTTCGGCGCCATTCCCCACAAGACCTCACGCTTTTTCGCCTTGGATGCCCTCCGTGGTCTGATCATCGTCTTGATGGCTCTGGACCACGCCAATCACTTCATCGCCCAGAAACATCCTCCGGGCGAGATTTGGGATGGCGTGTTTCCCATCTACTACAGCGCCCTCGCCTTCCTCACCCGTTGGATCACCCACCTGGCCGCGCCAGGCTTCTTCTTCCTGATGGGAGTGGGGATGCTCCTATCGGCCCGTTCCCGCCAGCAACGAGGATGGAGCAAGTGGGCCAATATCCGGCACTTCCTGATCCGCGGCGGGGTGCTGATCGGTCTGCAGTTGCTGATTGTTAACCGCGCCTGGGAGCTCTCCCCCCAGGGTTGGGGTGTGAAGATCTACATCGGCGTGTTATGTGCTCTGGGTGGCGCCATGATCCTGGGCAGTCTGTTGTTGTGGCTCAAGCCTGCCTATCTGCTGGGGTTGACGGCACTCCTTTTCGTGGGCATGGAGTTGACGCATCCTGGCCTGGGCATGTGGAACAGCGTGAGCCACGATCCCGTTTGGGTTATCCTGCTCCGCCCCGGTGGAGATGCCGACCTGTGGTCCTACTATCCGGTCTTGCCCTGGTTGGAACTGGTCACCTTCGGCATGGTCTTCGGCCATTGGTTGGTGGATGACCCCCGCAAAGCATTCAGCCGAGCATGGAAGCTAGGCGTGGCTTTTCTTCTGGCCTTCGTCGTGGTGCGCTACAGTGACGGCTTCGGCAACATCCGCCCGCGCATGAGCAACTCCTGGATCGACTTCCTCAATCCGGTCAAGTACCCGCCGAGCATGGTCTTCACTCTGATGACGACGGGGGTAAACCTGATCCTACTGTGGTTGTTTTCCCTGGCGGGTGAGCTGGTGCAAGGCGTCCTCCAGCCGCTGGCCGTGTTTGGCCGGGCGCCGCTGTTCTTCTACGTGCTGCACTTGTTCCTGTACGCTGGGATCGGCGCCTTGGTGGTGCCCCATGGCACCAGCATTCCGCTCATGTACCCCTTCTGGCTGCTGGGGCTGGTGATCCTCTTCCCGTTGTGCCTGTGGTACGGGCGGTTCAAACACCGCCAGCCTGCCAGCTCGGTGGTGCGTTTCTTCTAGAGGAGCTGCCTGGCTGGTTCAACGGTTGTCAGCTAGCCGTCGGGGAAACTTCAAGCGCTGTGCACAGACATGTGCCAGACTGTTGCTGATCTGTGTTTTTCTTTTCTGAGGATATGGGTTATAATGTGCAGAGGTGCCCCAGGCGCGTGTCCTGCGATGGGTTCAGGACATCTGACACGCTTCGGCGAAGGGGTTCGTCCTTGCTGTTTCCTTCCTCATGAGTTCCAGCGCCTGTTTCGGGCGACCAAAAACCGATTGTGACAACGCAAAAGGGAGTGGAGGTGAGAAGATAATGAAATCTAGACGATTATCTTACCTGGCACTGGTCCTGCTGATGCTGATGACTGTAGGCACCGCCTATGCGCAGAGCAAGACCCTCTACTGGCAGCGGCTGGATGTGGACATGACCGTGAACGAAGATGGCACGCTCCGCGTCGAGGAGACGCAAGAGATCGTCTTCACCAGCGGCACGTTCACTTTTGGCACCCGCGACATAGACACGAGTCGCCTCGACGGCATCAGCGATGTGGTGGTGCGAGAGGGAGGTCGCGTCTACCAGAACTCCAGCAGCGGCGTGCCCTACACGTTCAGCACCTCCCGCGAGGGGCGGGATTTCCGCATCAAGTGGAATTTCCCCGAGACCGGCGACAGCGCCCACGTCTACACCATCGCCTACACCGTGCATGGCGGCCTGCGCTACTACGAAGGCGGCGACCAAATCTGGTGGAAGGCGGTCTTCCCCCAACGCTCTTTCCCGGTGAACTCCTCCCAGGTGACGGTGCACCTGCCTGACGGCGCGGAAGTGCAGCAGGTTGAAAGCTACTTCAGCCCGACCGAGGTGCAGCAGCTCGATGCCCGCACGGTGGTCTTCACTGCCGATGGGCGGATAGATGCGGGGGATGAATTGGAAGTGCGTGTGGAGTTCACTCCTGGCGTGGTGGTCGGTGCACCTTCGAGCTGGCAGAAGCAGGCGGACGAGGAAGCGGCGGAACTGGAGCAGCTGGCGGAGTACGACTCCACCACACGACCCGCGGTCAACCTGGGCGTAGGCGCCCTGAGTCTCTTCTTCCTCATCATGGGGCCGGTGGGGCTGTATGCGCTGTGGTACACCAAAGGGCGGGACGTGCCGGTGAAGCTGGTGGCTGACTATCTGCCGGAGCCACCCTCTGATCTGCCGGCCAGCGTGGCGGGCACGCTGGTGGACGAGGAAGCGGACATGGAGGACATCCTGGCGGGCATCGTTGACCTGGCGCGGCGGGGTGTCATGGATATGCGGGAGGTAGAGGAACCAGGGCTGCTGGGCATCGGCACCAAGAAGGACTTCGTGTACTTCTTGAAGAAGAGGCCCAATGGATTGCGCCCATACGAGAAAACCCTGCTGGACAGCATCTTCGGCAAACGGCAGGAGCGCAAGCTTTCCGACCTGAAGGAGAAGTTCTACAAGGGCATTCCCAAGATCAAGAAGCAACTATACCAGGAGGCGGTGGATCTGGGCTTCTTCCGCCGCAGCCCCGAGCGGGTGCGCAGCACCTACGCCGGAGTGGGTGTCGGTCTGCTGCTCTTGATCGGTGTGGCCGGCTTCTGCGGTGTAGCCGCCTTCTCTCAGTACACGGAGTTCGCCCTTTGCCTGCCTCTCAGCCTGGGCGTGAGCGCCCTCGGACTGATTCTCATCGCCCGCGTCATGCCCCGCAAGACGCAGACCGGGTCCGAAGCATCAGCACGCTGGGACGCCTTCAAACGTTACCTCAAGGACATCGAGAAGTACACCAACTTGGAGGAAGCGCAGGACATCTTCGAGCGCTACCTGCCCTACGCCATCGCCTTTGGTCTGGACAAGGAGTTCATCAAGAAGTTCGCTGCTGTGGAGACACCAGCGCCCACCTGGTATCAGCCAGTGGGGCCGGTGTTCATCCCTGGGCTGGGTCGCAGACGTCCGATCAGTGGCGTGCCGACGCCCGCACCGAGTGGTGGCCGCATCGGCCGCGCCGCGCCGTCCTCACGGGAAGGGCGGCCAGCTCCCTCGCTGGCGGATGCTTCAAAGGGCCTCGGCGGTGGTCTGGCGGGCATGAGTGTTGGCCTGGGCTCCATGCTATCCTCTGCTTCGCGCACCTTCAGCAGTCGACCGGCGCCCAAGGGCGGCGGTAGCAGCCGCGGCTGGAGTGGTGGTGGTGGCTTCAGCGGTGGTGGCAGCTTCGGCGGAGGAGGCGGTGGCGGAGGAGGCGGCGGGTTTGGGTAACAGGAAGTAGACGAGTGTCCGAGTAACGAGTCAGGGAGGTCCTTGTTGCCTCATTGACTCACGACATGATAACTCACGACATGACATGAAAGGAGACACACATGGTTGGTTCAGGCCGAACGGTGGGCATCATCCTCATTGCCCTGAGTATCATCGTTTTCCTGGCCACGGCGGGCCTGATGGGCGCGCAGTTGGCGGGTGGCGACACGACGATCGGCGGGGCGGCTCTCGGTCTGGTGTTGATGACCGTCTTCGTCTCCCTGCCGCTGGCCGCCGCAGGGGTGTGGTTCTACGTCAAGGGGCGCCGAGAGGCCACCGAGTTCGCCGAGGTGGAGAAGGAAAAGAAGATCCTCAACATGGTCGTCACCCAGGGCCAGGTGAGCGTGGCGGAGACGGCGCTGGAACTCGACGCCAGCCGCGATGAGGTACAGGAATGGATCTACGATCTGGTGGGTAAAGGGCTCTTCAGCGGTTACATCAACTGGGACGAGGGCATGCTCTACTCCAAACAGGCATCGCAGATGCGGGCGGGAAAGAAATGCCCCAACTGCGGCGGCGAACTGGAACTGGCAGGCAAGGGCGTGGTCACCTGTCCCTACTGCGGGACGGACATTTTCTTGGCCACGTGAGGCT
>CAZPMV010000110.1:0-5269 GCA_964587335.1 uncultured Anaerolineales bacterium | reverse complement strand
CTCGGACCGATTGTCTGACATCGACCTGCTGGTCGTAGTCACTGGCTCTCCCTTGGAGTGGCGGGAGCGAGAAACACCTTCTGGTAGGCCGTCTCATGAAGGAGAACTACGGTGTGGGGAATGAGGATTAGGGTGGAGGAGGCGTGACAATGAGTACATCAACCATGCAAGTGAACGGGAAGACAGGGGTACCCTTCTTGCTGCGCGTGCTGTGGTTCATCTTCATCGGCTGGCACGTGACGCTGTACTGGATCGTCGCCGCCTGGGTACTGAATGTCTCGATCATCGGGCTGCCGCTGGGGCTGTGGATGCTCAACCGCGTGCCCCAGGTGCTGACGCTGAAACCGGCTGGCGGCTACAGCGTGGCCGACATCCGTGACGGCAAGGTGGTCTCGGTGCGTTACGATGGCGTCCGGCAGCGCTTCTGGCCGTGGCGGTTGATCTATTTCCTGGTGATCGGCTGGTGGTTCAGCCTTGGTTGGTCGCTAGTGGCTTGGGCGCTGTGCGCCTGCATCATCGGGCTGCCGTTTGGTATCCTGATGCTGAACCGCCTGCCAGCGGTGACGACGCTGCACAGAGGGTAGACGAGGCAACAAGGCATCGGGGCAACAAGGGATGAGGGACGAGGGGGAGGAATGAAGGCATCAGACCCCCCCCAGTTCCCTCTCAGCAGTTCTTCAGTACCCGCAAAAGGGGTTCAAGAACCAAAACTACAGGAGGCAAAACATGGACTTAGTGGAAAAGGCCAAGGAGGCCATGGGCGGCGTGGAGAAGTTCTTCGCCAAGCTGCCGGGCATCAAGGGCTACAGGGAGAAGGAACTGCGCCGAGAGGCGGACAAGCGGTTGCGCACCAACCTGGCCCGTCGCCTGGGCACACAGCGACGCCGGCTGTCGGCTCTGCAACTGGACCTGCTGAAGGCTGGCGGCTTGTTGTGGATGGACGACCTGGATCGGGCGGTGGGCAAGCTGCAACTGCTCATTGACCGCATCAACACCGCCGCCTACGGCTACGCCCCCTTCTTCGATCTGGAGCGGATCAAGGAGGAGGAGCTGGACCGGCTGGCGCAGTTCGATCAGACACTGTTCGAGCGAGTGCCCGACGTGGCTGGCGGCGTAGACGGAGTGGCCGCGGCGGTGGCGGCTAACGAGGACATCGGCGAAACCCTTGGCAGCCTGATGGAGACGCTGGTGGAGCTGAACGAGCTGTTCAGCCAGCGCGACGAGGCGATCAGGCAGTTGGAGACTGGATACTAGAGATTGGAGACTGCAAGGGCTCGCGGTGGGCTGTCGAGTCCACCGCAATTCCGCTGGACGGCTCGACTGAGCTCAGCCGAAGTCCTCGCCGATGTCTTGGCAGTCCAGCAGGAGCAGATTGCGACATATTGAAATCGAAGGAGAAAAGACACCATGGCACGGATTTTTGACATTGTAGAAGCCCCCGACCAGGGCGCAAAGGAAATGGTCACCCGCGTGCCGGGGCGCGGCAGCGGCGACTTTCGCATCGGCTCGCAGGTCATCTGCCGCGAGAGCCAGGCGGCGGTGTTCTACCGCGACGGCAAGGCGCTGGACACCTTCGGTCCGGGCCGTCACACCATCACCACGGCCAACATCCCCCTGTTGGCCGGCCTCATCGGCAAGCTGTTCAGCGGCAAGAGCCCCTTCAAGGCCGAGGTCTACTTCGTCAACACCCGCGACTTCATTGACATGAAGTGGGGCACGCCGCAGGCGATTGCCCTGCGCGACAAAGACCTGGGGCTGGCGCAACTGCGCGTCTTCGGCACCTACTCCATGGCCATCGCCGAACCGCAGCGCTTCGTGGCCCAGATCGTGGGCACGCAGGGGCTTTACCGCACAACACAGATCGCGGACTACCTGCGCACCATGGTGGTTAGCCGGCTGACGGACCTGCTGGGCGAGACCAAGGCGGGGCTGTTCGACCTGCCGGCGCTCTTCGACGAGATGAGCGCTGCGGTCAAGGCCAAGCTGGTGGACGACTTCACCGCTGTGGGCATTGACCTCAAGCAGTTCTTCCTGCTCTCCATCACTCCGACAGAGGAGACCCAGAAGGCCATTGACGAGAGGGCGGCGATGGGCGCCATCGGCGACATGCAGCGCTACCTGCAGTTCAAGGCGGCGCGGGCCATGGGCGCAGCGGCAGAGGCTGGCGGTGGGGCGGGCGGCGCAGCGGCCACAGGCGTCGGCTTGGGTGCGGGGATCGGCCTGGGCGCGGGCATGGCTGGCATGATCACCCAGGCGATGCAGGCAGCGGGGCAACCGGGCGCCGCGGCCGTTCCCGAGGTGATGAACCTGGCCGAGGCCGCGGCCTATCTCAAGGTCGGCGAGGCGGACGTGCAGTCGCTGATTGACGAGGGCCAGATCAAGGCCAAGAAGATCGGCGCGCAATTCCGCATCAGCAAGAAAGTCATTGACGAGTTCCTGGCGGCGTAGGGCCGTTTCGAGTTTCGAGTCCAGAGTTGTGGGTTCGGCGTTCGGCGTAGAACAGCGAACCCAGAATGTAGAACTATCATGCGTAAGGACGGACGGGCGGCTGACGAGCTACGCCCCGCGCAACTGACCCTCGACTACGTCCAGTATCCCGAGGGCTCGGTGCTGATCACGATGGGCGGCACGCGGGTGCTGTGCAACGTCTCCGTGGAAGACAAACTACCGCGTTGGCTGCTGGAGCAGAGCGGCGGCAAGCAGGGCTGGCTGACGGCCGAATATGCCCTCTTGCCCCGCTCTACTCATACGCGCACGCGGCGGGAGACCCGTGGCCTTTCCGGGCGCACGCAGGAGATCCGCCGCTTGATCGGGCGTAGCCTGCGGGCGGCGGTGAGCCTGGAACTGCTGGGCGAGCACCAGTTGACGGTGGACTGCGACGTGTTGCAGGCCGACGGCGGCACGCGCACGGCGGCCATCACCGGCAGCTACGTGGCCGTGGCCCTGGCCCTACGGCGGCTCATTGAGCAGGGGACAGTGCCGCCAGAAGTGCTGCGGACGCCGGTAGCTGCCGTCAGCGTGGGCATGGTGGATGGGAAACCGCTACTCGACCTGGACTACGGGGAGGATTCCCGCGCCGATGTGGATGGCAACGTGGTTTTGACCGCTGCCGGGGAGCTCATCGAAGCGCAGTTCACGGCCGAGGGACGGCCCTTCGACCGCGCTTCGCTGGATGCGTTGCTCGACCTGGCGGAGAAGGGGATCAGGGAGTTGCTGGCCATCCAGCAGAGGGCGCTGGCCGACCAGGGAGCGTCGGCTTGAGAAGGGTCTTCGTGCGGTTCATGGTCGGCTTGCTATCGGCGGGCGTGCTGGCCGTGTTGGCCTCGTTGGCTCTCGGGGCGGCGGTGAGCTACCGCTACCGTGACCAGACCTACAGCCGGGTCGCCGAAACGCCGTCACAGCCAGCCGCTATCGTCTTCGGCGCCGGCTATTGGCGCAGCGGGCGTCTGAGTGACATCCTGGCCGACCGCATGGAGACGGCCATCGCCCTCTACGAGGCGGGCAAGGTCCACAAGCTGTTCCTCAGCGGCGACAACCGCTTCGTGGACTACAACGAGCCTGGCCGCATGGCCGAGTACGCGGTGGCCCGCGGCGTGCCCCAAGAAGATCTGGTCCTCGACTACGCCGGGCGGCGCACCTACGATAGCTGCTACCGGGCCAAAGCGATCTTTGGTCTCCAAGAGGCGGTGTTGGTCACCCAGGCCTACCATCTGCCCCGTGCCCTCTACACTTGCGACCGGCTGGGACTGGAGGTGGTGGGCAGCGAGGCCGACCGGCGCCAGTATGTCTACAACCGTTGGTACCGAGCGCGCGAACTGCTGGCTCTGGCCCGCGCCTGGCTTGACCTGAACGTGCTCAAGCCCCTGCCGGTGCTGGGCGATCCGATTGCGGTGGATTGGCAGCGTTGAGCAGTCTGAAGGGGCAAGTAGAAGTGGCCACGGGAGTCTTGACCGCGGTTCTGCATCAGGAGACCGACTTTTCTGTAGCTGAATGCCCTGAAGTTGGCACTGTCAGCCAGGGATACACCATGCAGGAAGCACTCGCCAATCTGAAGGAGGCCACGGAGCTCTACTTGGAGGATTTCCCTCTGCCTGTTGAAGGAGATCAGAAACATGCGTGAGAGAGTGAACTTCCACACGCTGTCGTGCGAACGCAGTAGCGTATACGGTGAGTTTGACATGGAGATCAGACCACTGCGGTTCATCGGCGAACCCATGCGAGTTCAGTTTGATCAGCCACCGGCATTGGCAAAGAGACCGGATTGTCCTGACCGATTTCTCTGGCATGGAGAGACATACCGGATTGTCGAGACAGTGAACGAGTGGCACGATTATAGCCGCAGGGGCCGCATGGAGCGCAACATGTCTCCTGAACATGCAGCCGTGGCCTCGCGTCGGGGGTCATGGGGTGTTGGGCGGTACTACTATCGAGTGCGCGTCGACACGGGTCAGATCTTTGACTTGTACTATGACCGAGCGCCGAAGAATGCCGACGACCGCAAGGGGGCTTGGTTTCTCTATCGGGAGATGGCAGCAACGGACAGGGGATCGCGGACATGATGGAAGAACCCAGGAAAAGCAAAAAATTGGAACCAGTGTTCAGGTGGGGCAGGTTCGTGCGCGCGGCCTGGTGCGGGAGATCGTCACCACGATCCTGCCCGCTGTGCTGCTAGCGCTGTTCGTCAACGTCTTCGTGGCCGAGGCGGCGCTGGTGGAAGAGGGGCCGAGTATGCAACCCAATCTGTACGTCGGCTACCGCGTGATGACGGAGAAAGTCTCCTATCGTTTCCACCTTCCACGTCGTGGGGGCGTAGTTGTGGCTGAGCGACCGGGGAACGAGAAATCGCTGATCAAGCGGGTGGTGGCGCTGCCAGGGGAGATCGTCGAGGTGCGCGACGGGCATACGTTCATCAACCGGCAGCCCATCGAGGAGCCGTGGGTGACGCACTTCGGCGGGCCGGACTTCCCGCCGACGCTCGTGCCGCCCGATCACGTCTTCATTCTCGGGGACAACCGCGGCAACTCCCGCGACTCCCGCGCCATCGGGCCGGTAGCGGTGGACACCATCCAGGGCCGTGCCTGGCTGGTCTACTGGCCGTTGGATCAGATCAATCTGCTGCCATAAGGAGAACGAGTTATGGACCTTCCCCCTTATCCCCTCGATCAGTTCACGAACAGGATCGCCTTGCCGTCCCACGTGGAGGAAGAGATCCGCCAGCTTATCGGGGCGGGATACAAGGTGGCGGCGGTGGCGAGGGTGAGAGAACTCA
>CAZPMV010000109.1:7925-9823 GCA_964587335.1 uncultured Anaerolineales bacterium | reverse complement strand
ACCTGGTAGTCCAACAGGGCCACGTGACCGGCCTGCTGCATGGGATACCATTCCAGATGCGAGGTGATGGTGTCGCCGCGAGTGAGAGCGATGACCTGGTGCCGGTATTCGCCGAAGAGAGGATAGGCGTAGCCCTGAGGAGTGCCTTCTGGGTACCAGGCGATTCGCCCCGGCCAGGGCTGATCAGCGCTCACCTGCACTTCTCGCAGACCCAGCTTCTCGATAGGTGGCCGAGGCGGTTCGCTTCGCTTTCCCAGCTTCGCCACCATGGTAATCTCCTCTCTCCCCCTCTTCACCAGGTGGTAGCCGCGCACGGTGAGAAATTCGATCAACTGGCCGTCGTTCTCAGAAACGCCCATGATCTCCGTGTCTCCCCAGAAGGGCTGGCGCGGCCCTTCCAAGGTGTGGTAGAGGGGTACATCGTAGTCGCCAACGTAGATGATCTTGCCTGTAGCTAAATGGTCATTCAGATAACTCTCAGCGCGGGACAGCAAGGCACTGCCGATCCCTTTTGCCCTGCAGTCTGGAGCGACGGCCAACACGGCGATGGAGCCGTTGTCCCGACAGCGACGGCGGCCATAGATGAAGATGTCCTGCGGAGCAGGTTTGATGGCGTGAACAAGGCCCACTACGGCTTCGTCGGCCAGTGCCAGTATCAATCCCTGTGGGTCGAAGGCGCGCTGCTCGACGATCCGTTTCTGATACAGTTTCTCGCTGATAGGATAGAAGTTGCGCCGGGTCCGAAACACACCGTTCCAGAAGGCTACCAGATGGGGCAGGATAGCTGGTTCGAAGGGAACAAGTGATACCATGCAGATCTCCACGACAGGGGATTGAGAGACTCTGAGGCCGCCCTGTTACTTCTTCCTGCGCCGATCGAAGGGCTCAAAACCTCTCCCTACGACTTGCTGAGCTGGATTGATGATCACAAAGGCACTACGGTCAACAGACCGGACGATGGCTTTGAGTTGGTGTACCTGGGTGGGATGGACGGCGCACAGGAGAACGTCTCTCGGCTCACCTGTGTACATGCCTATGCCAGACAGGGCAGTGACACCGTGGCGAACCTCGGTCATCAGACGTTGGGCCACCTTCTCTCCCTCGGAGGTGATGATGATCGTCAACCGCTCGCGGCGTATCCCCAGCCAGGGCAGGCGGATTCTGTCGAGAGGAAGGATCTCGCCTGGCACCTCTTGCAGCGCTTTGAGCCAGCGCTTGAATCCAGGCGGCACGAGCCCCTGAGGCAGCACCTCGCCAGCGGACTCCTGCATCCCTACTGTTGCCACGCTCAACAACAGCATGGCAGCGTCGAACAGCACGACTCCAACCACAACCCACCAGCCGTATACAGGGCCGATGCTGGCGCGGGCCAGGAACTCCATGCCGGTCGATAGAGGCGCCGGGTGCAGCATGACCTTCACCGCCCAACTGAGGGTCAGCAGGGCGAAGATCCAGATGTAGTTCCGCCGCAACCGTCGCCCCAGGGCCTCCCACATGGAGACGGGGAACTCAGGGTCCAGCAGGCTGTCGGCGAGCCGTCCTGCCCACTCCTCTCCGGGACCGAAGGGAGGCACTAGCATGGCGGCGTAGAAGTCGGTCTCCATCAGGCGCACGCGGTAGGTCCAGAGCTCGTAGTAGCGATAGCGGCGGGCTTCGATGTACAGAAACAGCATCACCAGGATCATGACCAACAGGGCCATGACGTGCGGGTTGGTGGGCGAGCTGAACAAGAAGGTGAGGGCCGCTGCCGTCGTCAGCACGGCCCAGTTGGTTGTGCTGTCCAGTCGTGTCCGCCAGACGTTGGAGCGGGTCACCTCACCGCGGTACAGGTGCACCATGGCGGTGTTGAACTCGCTCGGCGAGATGCGATACCCCCGGAAAGTCCAGACAGACTCCTG
>CAZPMV010000109.1:4464-7825 GCA_964587335.1 uncultured Anaerolineales bacterium | reverse complement strand
TGTTGAACTCGCTCGGCGAGATGCGATACCCCCGGAAAGTCCAGACAGACTCCTGCGGGTCCTCCTCGCTCTTCTTGCCGGTGGAAGCTTCGTTATTCATGTCTCTCTATCCCGTTCACCCCACTGGGCATTGGCGATTGTGCTCGTAGTGACGACTTCAGTCGTCCAAAATCAGCCGATGAAGCCAATGAAACCGATAAAACTCACCAGAAAACCATCGGCTATATCGGCTCAATCGGCTAACAGTCGTCCCAAATCAGCCGATGAAGCCGATGAAACCGATAAGACTCACCAGAAAACCATCGGCTATATCGGCTCAATCGGCTGACAGGCCTGGATGGCTGTGGGCTCGTCCTCGGCAAAGTCCCATCCCAGTTGATTCTCGCTGTCTTGTGGCCAATGGTCAATGACCAGCAGTTCTGCCGCTTCCTCTCCCAGTGCCTCGTGGAAGTGCAGCGCGTTGCGGGGCACGTAGACCAGATCACTTGGGCCGGCGACAATCTCCTCTCCATCTATGGTGAACCGGACACTCCCTCTGTGAACGAAGAACCACTGCTCCAGGTCGTGGGTGCCTTCTTCAGTCATGCTCCCCGGCTGATTGACCTGCAACACGAACGACACGTCCTGATCGGCTCCTTCACGTCGGTCGAATAGGGCGTAGAACGTCCGCTGGCCGTCTGGCGTTGATTGCGCCTCTGTCCGCTTCTTCCCACTGATCTTCATCGCTTCCTGCTCCTCTGCAAGTGCCTGATCCCCTCAATGGCCGGGAGTCCCCTCGATGGCCGGGAGTCCCCTCGATGTCCGGGAGTTGCACTCCCGGTGCCTGCGGTGCCGAAACAAGGACGTTTGCGTCTTCAGTGCCTTACCTCCTCGATGGCCGGGAGGTAGCTGCTCAGCCAGGTAACGATCAGACACGGATCAACACGGCTTCGACGGATATACACAGATACATCCTGGGAAACCCGCGAGAATCCGTCCAATCCGTGGGGAATCTGCGTCCCATTCTACTCCCGGCGCCTACACTGCTACACTGCGGCCATGGGCAAGGCCCCGTGCTCGGAGATCGTCTGCGAGATCATGCCCAGGCTGCTGCGCCAGACGCTCTCCGGTATATCCTCGGTGATCCCGACCAGAAAACTTTCCCCCGGCGCTGCCTGGTGCAGGATGTTCAGCGTCTCCTGGTGTATCCGTTCTGGGGCTTCGATGTGTACGGACGATGGGAAATTGACCCAAAGCACCTTGTCTGGCCACGCTTGGCGCGCTTCTTGCACCGTCATGTCACCGTCAGGAACCGGCGTGAAGGCCTCGATGTCGATGACATCAATGCGAGACTCGGCCACTGCCGTCGCCAGGCTGCTCAGGGGAGCATCCAGGTGGCAAAGGCTGAGCTTGCCCTGTTCATGGACAACGTCGGCGAACTCGTTGAGGCAGGGAACGTAGTATTCCTCGAAACGGTTCAGGCCAACGACGTCCTGATGGATGTTCCCGCAGTATTGTATCAGTTCGGCTGGCGATTCAGCACAGACCCGGAACATCTCCCGCTGCTTCTCCCTGAGCAGTTCATACAGGGAGAAGAGCTCATCGGGATGGTCGTGAAGGTCCATGCTGAAGCGGTCCACTCCCATCCACCGATATATCAAGTGATTCATGGGGCTGTAGCCGGTATTGGCAAACACGTAGCCATCTTCGCCCCATCGTTCTTGGGCCAGCAGGAAGGCTTCGTAGTTCGGCCTGTACGCGGTGTCGCGGGCCATAAACTCGACGACTCTGTAGTCCTCTGGCCGCTTGATGTAGAAGTCCACCTGCCACCAGCTTGCGTAGTTCGGATCCACTTTCCTGGTGGCCGAGACTTCGCCAACGGGGGTACGGACCGTTTCGTGCACAGTGCGCAGGCCGTTTTCGTAGTACTCGTGGAATGTCGCCTGCACGCTGGGCATCTCGATGCGGTAGATGTAGATGCGCTCCACCGGCACCACACCCTCGTTGCGCAACCGCCGCTCCACATCCCCGCGATGCATCATCCTCGCATACACGGTGAATGGCACCCTGTCGGCCTCTTGGCCCCAAAGGGCAGCACGGATGCGCGGCCCTGGGTGTGAGGGTCATCTACACGAGTTCCCCGATGTTCTCCTGCACCTTCTGGAGCGCAGACGGTAGCATCTCCAGCTCATCCATCTCCGCCAGCAGCATCGTGTGCGGGAAGCAAACGAGGTCCTGCGCCGCCCGCTCGCACTCCGGACAGTCCATCACGCGGATGGCCAGGTCCGTGCCTCGCACCGTCATACGCTCCAGGTCGTACATCGGTTCCCTGTACAGCGGTCGTTTGTACATCGGATTGCACCATACACCTTCTGCGGTGACGGCCTTGGCGAAGTCAAACTTGTCTAGACCGCCAAAGGCTGCCTTATCATAGCGGAAGATGAAGAGATGCCAACCGTGACGGTCTACCCGTGGGTCAATGGGCAGAGGATTGATGCCCTCGATCTGTCCGAACCACTCTTTCAGGATCGCCGCCCGCTGGACTCGCCGCTCGATCTGCTCCTCCAGGCGGGTCAGTCCCGCCAGCACGATGGCCGCCTGGAATTCGGTCATGTTAGCGTTGCCACCCAGTTCATGGTGGGTGTAGGGCTTGTAGTCCTTGCCCAGTCCTCTCCCGAACTTGCTCAGG
Organism: uncultured Anaerolineales bacterium; assembly: GCA_964587335.1. Lineage (GTDB taxonomy): Bacteria > Chloroflexota > Anaerolineae > UBA3071 > UBA3071 > UBA3071. The sequence goes on along the minus strand of CAZPMV010000109.1, from coordinate 5,157 downwards.
CTGAAGTGGATGCGGTCGGCCAGCTCTTCATCATCGGTGACCAGAGTCCCGCCTTCGCCGCACTGCAGGTTCTTCGATTGCTGGAAGCTGTAGGAGCCGGAGTCGCCGAACCGGCCCATGTTCCGTCCCTTCCAAATGGCCCCATGGGCTTGCGCTGCGTCCTCGATTACTACTAGCTCGCGCTGCCGGGCGATGTCCATGATGCGGTCCATGTCGCAGGGATGCCCGCCGAAGTGCACCGGGATGATAGCCCGCGTGCGGTCGGTGAGCGCTTCCTCGATGCGAGATGGATCAATGCATATGCTGTTGGGATCTACGTCCACGAAGACCGGTACACCACCCACCTGCAACACCACCATGGCCGTGGCCATGAAGGTCCAGGCGGGCACGATCACCTCGTCGCCGGGGCCGATGCCTCGCGCTCGCAGCGCCAGTTCCATGGTCACCGTGCCGTTGGCCAGCGCCACACTCCGCTTGCTGCCGCAGTAGGCAGCCCACTTCTCGTTCAGTTCCTTGATTTTGGGGCCCATGCCGGTGGCGCCCCATACGTTGCTGTCCAGTACCTCCTGGAGTTGCTGTTTCTCTTCCTCGCCGTACATCGGCCAGGGTGGCCCTACCCACCCTTTGGGGAATAGCTGCGAACCGCCTTTGATCGCCAGCTTTGCCATTGGATCTCTCCTCCTTTTGTCAGCC
>CAZPMV010000109.1:0-4364 GCA_964587335.1 uncultured Anaerolineales bacterium | reverse complement strand
GATTGAGCCGATATAGCCGATGGTTTTCCGGTGAGTTTCGTCGGTTCCATCGGTTTCATCGGCTGATCATGTTTCAGCCGATTGAGCCGATATAGCCGATGGTTTTCCGGTGAGTTTCGTCGGTTCCATCGGTTCCGTCGGTTTCATCGGTTTCATCGGCTGATCATGTTTCAGCTGATTGAGCCGATATGGCCGATGGTCTTCTGATGAGTTTCATCGGCTTCATCGGCTTCATCGGCTGATCTCCTCTGAAGCCCTCAGTTCACTCTGAAGTCATTTTGCCCTTCGCTCATTGATACACCAAGCGGCCGGTCTCGCACGACTCGTAGATGGCCTTGACCAAGGCCAACGGTCGCCGGGCCACCTCGCCGCTGATTATCGGTTCCCGGTCTTCGCCGATCGCTTCGATAAGGTCTTGCATCTGGATCCTGTGCAAGGCGCCTGGCGCATCCAGCCCGATCTCCTCATAGGTGATTGGCTGGCCGCGGGTGATGTAGTGCTCCAGCACCTTCTCGTTGTGGAACAAGGTTCCCTCAGGGCCATGTATCTCCACGGTGCGGTCGTGGCGCCGTTTCACACACGTGCTGGTGCTGAGCATGCCCATTGCCCCGCTCTCGAATTCGAACAGGGCCATCCCCATGTCTTCCACTTCCATGACATGACCCAACACCGCCTTACGGGCCGTCACGCAAAGCACCGGTCCCATGAGCATGAGAATCACATCCAGGTCGTGGATGGCGTGGGTGATGAAGGCGCCGCCCCCGTCCAGCCTGCCGGTCCCGCGCTCGTTGCTGTCGAAATACGCCTGAGGACGGAATGTACGATAGGTCACGTCGATGAAGAATGGCTTGCCGATGGCGCCGGCGTCCAGCATTTCCTTCGTCCGTTGGTTGATCGTGGAGAAGCGCATCTGATGGATCACCGCCAGTTTGACGCCCGCCTGGCGAGCCGCGGCGATCATTTGGTCTGCTTCCTCCAGTGTGGTGGCGATCGGCTTCTCCACCAGAACATGCTTGCCGGCCTGGACAGCTTTGAGCGCCATTTCGGCGTGCAGCACGGGTAGGGTGCAGATGTTCACCACATCCACGTCGTCCCGGCGGAGTATCGCCTCGAAGTCCGTCGTTACCTCGACACCATGCTGGGCAGAAAAGGCTGCCGCACGGCCCGCGTCAACGTCACAAGCGACGCGCAGTTCAGCGCCCTCAGTTTCTTTGATTGCCCAGGTGTGCTGGGCGCTGATGAAGCCACACCCGATGATCGCAAAACCAAGTGTCTTCCTATCCATGAGCTTGTCCTCTCTACGCCGCCGACGTCTGCCGGGCGTCGGCCAGCATCCGTTCCAGGATCAGGTAGTAGTCAGAATAGACTTCGGCGGCTTGGGTGAGCCGTTGCCTGGCATCAGACACAGTGGGCCGGCCGGCGGCGGCAGCAAACACCTGCCTGATGATTTTCGCCTCGCTCTCGTCGATCAGAGCGGTGGTCATGCGAGCCAGGATCTCCTGCAGCGGGAGGCCCTTCTCTCCCCATTTGATCTGGGCGTAGGAGTCGAAGATTGGCGTTGTGAAGGTACCAGCCAGCCACTTGGTCTCGCTGTAGCAAACATGCTTGGCGTCGAAGTGATCGGGGGGGTTCAGGTAGAACATCCAGCGGCCCCTGCGGATGCGGGAGAATCGAACGCCGTTGTAGAGGGTCATCATTGGCTGACCCTGGACATGTTTCAGCTCTCGCCGTAAGTTCTCCATGCTGAGGTCATCGCCGAGGTCCACGATGGACACCGCTCGAAGCACTTCGGGTGTGATCTTCTGAATGAACTGCCACAGCCGCTCCTCGAAGGCATACCACTCTTGCTTGTCTTCCAGCCAGGGGACCTCGTAGTGGACATCTAGCATGTGGGCCACTTCGTGCAATACTGGCTCCTTGGGATAGTACTGTAACCAGCGATAGAGCGATTCCCGCTTGCCGGTCACGCTGTCACGGTTGATGATCGCCAGGGCAGCCTTGACGCAAGGGACGAAGTAGTGCATCGCCCGACTGTGCAAGGCATATTTGGGCAAGATGTTGGCTGGGATGTTGACCGGTGGGTCTATCTCCCGGTTGTAGGGCGTCCACCAGGGGACAAACCGCTTGGTCAGGAAGTAGTACTCGTCGATCGCCCCCCATGTCCGGTTCTGGATGAGTGCTTTGATCTGATTGAAGAACTCGCGGTCGCCCCAGTAGAAGTCCCAGTTGCGCATCTCAGGCTGGAATAACGCTTCGTCCAGTACTTCTGCTTTCGTCGAGCAGACGCCCGGCGTGTGCTCCAGTTTGCGCGCCCACTCGGGGCGGGCGATGGTGATCTGCAGATGGGTGCGATAAGCCACTTCGTCCAGCCGCACCCAATCCGCAGGGCCGATTTCGTCACAGATGACACGGGGGTCCAGATCGCTCAGGCCAGGGATCAGGTCCTCTGGCCGCCACTTGCAGGTCCACAGGGAGAAGGCAGGGAATTGCTCTGACCAATGCTCTCCAAACCAGGCACACAACTCGAAGAAGTCGGCCCGGGACCAGTCTTTGATCGCGTATTTGTTCAACGCAAGCCTCCTTGCTATGCGATGTGCTAAATGATGTGAATGTGATTATCAGGCCTTCAGCCTCAAGTCAGATACGCTTTCGCGCAATGCCCAGGCAACATACTCGATGTCTTCCATGGGCATCCGCGGGAAGACCGGCACGTTGAACAGTTGCCGCAGGACCGTGGCTGCGACGGGCGTCTCATCTGGCCCGTAGCCCATGTTGCGGTAGAACGAGAAGTCCCACAGCGGCCGGTAGTGGAAGGTCACTCCCACGTTGTACTTCCCCTTGAGTATCGCCAGGAACTCTTCCCTCGTGGCGTCCATGCTTTCATCGTTGAAGCGCAGCAGGTACAGGTGATAGGGGCAGAAATGCCTGCCGTCGTCAAAGGGTGCGATGATCTCCGGTACATCTGCCAACTGTTGCGAGATGTAGCGGGCGTACGTGTTGCGAATGCGGTTCGTCTCGTCCACCTTCCTGAGTTGGCTCATTCCCACCGCCGATTGCAGCTTGTTCATGCGATAGTTGGAGCCCCACTCCAGCACGTCATCCACTTTGCCATATTGGAAGCCAAAGCTCTTGATCCGCTGCAGGCGGGCATGATAATCGGGATTGTCCGTGGTCACCATGCCCCCTTCGCCCAGGGTGGACATGTTCTTGTGGGACTGGAAGCTGAAGACCGACATATCTCCGGCTGGGCCTACCTTGCGGCCCTTGTACAGTGTGCCCACGGCGTGGGCTGCATCGTAGACGATCTTGATGCCTGTGCGAGCTGACAACTCTGCGAAGGCGTCAATGTCAGCCGGCATTCCATTCATGTGCACCGGCAGGATCGCCTTGGTCCGCGGTGTGATCTTATCCTCGACACTGGCTGGATCCAGGTCGTAGGTCCGCGGATCAATGTCGGCGAACACCAGCGTTGCCCCGGTGCCGACGATGCAGTGGGCGGTGGAGACAAAGGTCAGTGGCGTGGTGATGACCTCATCACCAGGGCCCACGCCCAGCACCCGCATGGCCAGGTCGAGGCCCGTGCCGCAGGAGTTCACCGCCGAACCGTACTTGGCTCCTTCGTGCTCGGCAAAGGCCCGTTCGAAGGTCGGCTCCTCCGGCAAGCGGAAGAAGCCGGCGCTGCGCTCCACTTGACCTCGCAAGAGCTCCATCACTGTGTCAATGTCACCTTGATCGTAGACGCCGCCCAGCGGCGTCCAGGGGACTTCTCGGATTCTCATGTCGCTAAACCTCCCAGGGTTCTCGTCTGTAACTGCTCAGTCTGCTGCCCGCTTGATTGCGGATCCGAAATCCGCATCCCGCTGTTTGGTTCATGGTACCACCACACACCCTTCCGCCGCTGACCGGTCAATGGCGGCCAGGATGCGGTTGATCTTGAGCCCTTCCTCGCCTACCTCCACCGGGTCTATGCCCTGCAGCACCGAGTCCACGAAGTTCTGGATCATGGGCAGGTGGACGTTCGCTGGCAGGGGAATCTCTTCGTCAGATCGCTCCTGCGAGCGCCCCTTGCCGATATAGAGCGTAAGATTCGGGCTGTCCGTCGGCTCCATCACAATCTTGCCGTTGGTGCCGATGATGGAGAGGTGATCCACCCAGGTCTGCGAGCTCCATTGCCAGGTGCTCACACACTGCGCTCCGTTGCCCAGCTTCATGAAGACCGAGGCCGTGTCCTCGACCTCGTAGTCATGGGCCAATGTCTCGGTGACCGCCCAAACCTGCGTCGGCATGCCGAACAGTCCCACCAACAGGTCGAAGCGATGGGAGCCCATGTCCCACAGAACCCCGCCACCGGACCGGGCCTTCTG
>CAZPMV010000108.1:8033-9846 GCA_964587335.1 uncultured Anaerolineales bacterium | reverse complement strand
ACGCACAGTGCAGGCCCTTGCTCCACGAGGGACCTGGTGATGGCTTCCAGATCATCACTTCCGCCAAGGATCTCCACCTCTATCTCATTGATCTTGAGCAGATCCACGTGCGGGATCGTGGCCATCACTCTCTCGCAGGCCTCGTCCTTGCTCCACAGGTCGGCCCGGTAGTTGACGTCAAAGGAAATGAGCGCTCCTGCCTCGCGGGCGATCCTGACCGCCTCCAACGTCGCGCTGCGGCTTGGTTCCTGAATCAGGCTGATGGCGCCGAAGTGAAAGGCACGCGTCTCCTGCAACAACTCTCGATCGAGTTCATCCGCCCGCAAGCGCATGTCGGCCCCGGGATTGCGGTAGAAGAGAATATCGTACGAATTCACGTCCGGCATGGCGATGAAGGCCATCCCCGTGCGGGACTCCTTGTCGTACCGCATCCCGCGAGTGTCCACACCCTCTTGCCTCAAGATGTCGGCCAGGTGGCGCCCAAAGGCTTCGTCGCCGACCTTACCGATGAAACCGCTCTGCGCTCCCAGACGCGCCGCAGCCACGGCCACGTTGGCCGGCGCGCCCCCCGGCTTCGGACTCCACGCCGATACGTCGAGCAGGCTGCGGCCCACCTCTGCCGGAAACATGTCTATCAGAAGTTCACCCAGACAGACGATATCCATGTGTCTATACCTCTCATCTTGCTATCAGGCAGTCAGAAAGTGGGGTCAGCGACGCCCCGCTCGCCACACGGAGAGCAGCAGCATGAAGCCTAACAGAGCGGCGACGGCGAAACCTGTCACCACCAGCCAGAAAGCGAAACCCCGCCCCCCTGCCGCCACCAGGGGCATCAGCAAGGCCAGGCTGACGGTGAGAGCAGCGATCAGAACGGTGATCGCCAACCGGTTGGCGATGCGATCCAGCCGGCCGATGGCCTGACCGGTTTCCTTTAAACTAAAGACGAACTCCAATTCCCCCTGCTCGAGACGATCCAGTATGCGAGGAGCGCGCCGGGGAAGCGTCGTGAACAACTCCTGCCAGTCGCCCACGCCTCTGAGCAGCCGCCGCCCCCAGAGGCGCGGGGAAGCCATTTGCCAGGCTAAACGGCGCACGTACGGCTCCGAGAAGGCGAAGATGTCGAAGCCAGGGTCCAGCTTCAGTCCCATCCCTTCCATCATGCCCAACGTTTTACCCAGCAGCCACAGGTCCGAGGGGAGACGCAGGTGGTGGCGGAAGGCAATGGGCATTATCTCCTCCACCACTTCCAGCGCCCGGATTTCCTGCAGCGGCAAGCCGTAATACTTGTCCAGCAATCGCTCCAGTTCCCGCTTCAGCCCCGCCCGGTCCACGTGATGGCTGGCAGCGCCCATCCTGATGAGTTGCTCGACAATCTCTTCGCTGTCCATGCCGATGCCAACGACGTAGAGGCGCATCAGATCGCTCCGCAGTGCCGGGGATACGCGCCCCACCATGCCGAAGTCCATGGCCCCGATGACCGCCCCTTCCATGACGAAGAAGTTGCCAGGGTGAGGATCGGCGTGGAAGAAGCCGTCCTCCAGCACCTGTTTGAGGATGATGCGCGCGGCATTCTCGGCCACTTGGTGGCGATCCACGCCGGCCGCGTCCAGGGCCTCAATATCGCCGATTTTGATGCCCCTGATGCGCTCCAGCACCAGCACCCTGCCGGTGGTATGCTCCCAGGTGACCTTGGGGATGTACAGCGTTGGCTCGTCGGCGAAGTTGCGGCGGAAGCGATCGGCGTTGCGGCCCTCGCGGCGGTAGTCCATCTCCGCTCGCAAAGCGTAGGCGAAGTCCTCGGCGATCTCGGGCA
>CAZPMV010000108.1:4392-7933 GCA_964587335.1 uncultured Anaerolineales bacterium | reverse complement strand
AAACGGACGTGTTCCGGCGGGCTGAGCGGCGGGCCCACTGGCCCGCGGTGCAGCAGCCGACGCGGCAGAGAGAGAAGCGGCAGCAGTCCCAGTTGCTCCACCACCCCGCCAAAGCCGTGGCGAATGAGAATGCGGGCGATCTCCCTGTAGCGGCGGAGATGCTTCAGATGCCGTTGGGGGCTTCTCAGCATGTACATGTCTTCATATCCGTGTCTTCAGATCCTGGAAACAGAGACCATGCGACGGGGCGAGTATAGCATAGGTTGGGCGGCCACACAAGTGCTCTGGAGACGAGACCAGGGGCGGCCCCTCGGCGAAGACTCGCCAAGGGAGACGCCCCTGGATAACCCTCCGTGAGGGCCCTTCCCCGCTGCCGTGCGAATGTCGAGGTCCGGACAGTCGCTTCAGAGAGCGACGAAACCCAGTCCGTAGAGCAGCGCCGAGAGCAGCATGCCTATGGCCAACTGGGCTGCGGTATGGCGACCACGTCTCCTCAGCGCTCAATTGACCGCCTGGCGGATATGCGGAAGCGCTTCCGTCGCGGCCTGTTCACCGGCGGCGATGACCTCCGCGGCGTGGGGGAAGCCGGTGAGCACGGTCACCTGCGGCGGGATGGCGGGTCGGATGATAACCTCCGGGTGCGCCTCGGCCAACTGGCGACGGCTGATCTCGGCCATCATCACGGCAACCGCTCGCCATAGCACCTCGACGGTATCCGCCAGCCCGTTGGGAACGTAACGACGGCGGTGCAACGCCTGAGCCAGGTGGGATATGACGTGTTCATCGGAGGAAACGTCCACGGCGAAAACCACATCGGCCCCCATGTGACGCACGGCGGCGGCGGGGAGGTTGTCGAGCAGTCCTCCGTCCACGAGCAACTGCCCGTCCCGCTCCACGGGCGTGAAAATGCCTGGCAGGGCGATGGTGGCCCGCACGGCCTCTACCACCGGGCCCTGATGTAGGTACACCTCGCGGCCGCTGTTCAGATCCACGGCCACCAGCGTCAGCGGGATGCGCAGGTCGGCGAAGGTGCGCTCACCCAGAAGCCTGGTAAGGTACTGGCGCACCTTCTGGCCCTCAAAGAGGCCGCGCCGTGGCAGCGAGGGGTCGGCCAGGGCCAGCAGACGGCGCACGCTGGCCATGCGCAGAGCTTCCTGTTCCATGAAGTCAGGGTCCAGGCCGGCCGCGTAGGCCGCGGCGATAAGACCCCCCATGCTGGTGCCGGCCAAGAAGTCCACCGGGATGCCTTCGCGCTCCAACACTCTCAGCACGCCGATGTGAGCCAGCCCCCTGGCTCCACCGCCGCTGAGGGCCAAACCGACCTTGTCACACGATGGCATAGTTTTCGCTGATGAAGTCATACGTCTTCCTCCTAAGGTTGACCCAGGGCCTCCTGCGCCTTCTCCCGGCACTCGTCCCACATGGCCTGAGGGATCATCTTCCGCACCACAGCAATGCCCGGCGGGACCAGGAGCAGGTCATCCAGATACCCCTCCTGAACATTCGCAGAGGATCGAAAGACAGGATGGCTCAGGGAGAAGCGGCACGTCCCCCGCGCCGCCTCGAAGCCAGTCTGCCGGGCGTAGGCGACTCCCTTGCGCGGCACGGAGATCACCCGCCTCCCGAAGCGGCGGGCGATCTCCGCCGTACCGTCGCTGCTACCGTTATCCACGGCGATGATCTCGAACTGCGAAGCCGGGTAGCTCGGGGCACACAGCACCTGCAGGCAGCGGCCCAGATAGCGCTCCTCATTGTAGGTATAGGTAGGCCGGGATCACGATAGAGACGAACACGGTCCCGTGTGCCTCGCAAGGCCTTGTCCGTTACCGCCCGACGAACCCAAACGATGGCTTACGGTTCGGCGTAGAAGGCGACGCCGACGGTGCCCGGCCCGACGTGAGTGGCGATGGTCGGGCTGAGCTCGCAGACGAGGAGTTCCCGACACTCAAAGCGGTCAGCCACCTGTTGCCGCAACTTCTCTGCCTCCTCGGGCGCGTTGGCGTGCATGATGGCTGCGTGCACGGCCACGGCCTGGCCCACCTGCTCTTCCATGATCCCCAGCAGCCGCTGCTTGGCTTTCTTGGCGGTGCGAACCTTCTCCAGCACGTCAATGCGCCCGCCAGTGAGGTGCAGGATCGGCTTGATCTGGAGCACCGAGCCCAGCAGCGCCGACGCCCCGCCGATCCGTCCCCCCTTTTGGAGGTATTCCAGCGTGTCCACGACGAAGATCACCCTCGTACAGGGGATCAGATCCTCTACCGTGCGCACCACGGCCTCTGCATGCTGGCCGTCCTCAATTGCTCGGGCTGCGGCGGTGACCAGTAGCCCTAAGCCCGCCGACGTGAAGGTCGAGTCCACCACATGGACGGCCGGCGCATCCACACCCCTTTCAGCGGCCTCGTCGAGGAGCGTTTGCCAGGCGCCCAGCGCGGAGGGTATGGTGCCGCTCAGGCCGCTGGAGATGTGAATGGAGACGATGGCCTCCGCTTCCTGGCCCAGGCGGCGGTACAACTCCAGGAAATCGCCGATTGAAGGCTGGGAAGTGGTGGGCAGTGTGTTGGCCCGCTGCAGCCGGTCGTAGAACTCAGCGGCCGTCAGTTCTACGCTATCGCGTAAGCTCTCACTCCCAAAATGAACGTAGAGGGGAATCACGTGGATCCCATGTTGCTGTATCAATGCTGGTGACAGATAAGCCGAGCTGTCAGTAACAAGAGCGATCTTAACCATGACGTTTCTCCTTAGGAAACAAAGCAAGCCAGAAAGACAAAAGAAATGAGCCAAGAAGAAGGTCTACAGGCCCTCAGGTTTCCACAATTCTCATCACCTCCTCAGCAAAGTCGGAAAGCCGCTGCTTACTCTCGCTGCTCAAACGAGCCAGGTATTCCTGGTACTTGCGGCTGTAGGAGAGAAGAAGAGAGGTAATGCGGCGGTTGGCCCTCTCCACGAAGCTCAGGCCGAGGGTCAAACCGGCCAACTCACCCGGCAGCCCCAGGGCCCGCAGGCTCTCCAGCAGGCTGCTGTCCTTCGCCTCTTCCTTCAACTGGTGCAGATACAACAAGACGGCGGTGATCATCTCCGTCACGTAGGTCATGGGCGATTTGCGCTCCGGGATGCGCAGCAGTATCTCCTCCTGCAGACCCTGGTAGTCCGTACCCCGACCATCTCGCAGGGCCTGTAGGATCCGTTCCTTCACTCCTTCCCACTGTTCCCGATCCCACCCCTCGCCGGCCAACTGGGCCATCAAGGTGGTGGCCTTCCCCGTGGGGCGAAAGACGATGATCGAGCGGCCTGGTCCCTGTTCGGGCAAGACGTACTCGGAGGCGATCAAGCCCCGCCCCTCCAGCAGGCGGAGCATATCATACGCCGTCATAGCACTGACGCCCAGCCGCTCAGCGACGGCCGAGTAGTGCAGCGGCTGGCGAGTCTCCCGATAGAGGTCGAGGAAGCTATTCAGAAACTGTCGCTGGCGTCCGGTGAGCTTCATGGTTATGCCTCTTCCATGAACACGAAAATGAACACGAGATTTCCTTAGAAGACAAAA
>CAZPMV010000108.1:0-4292 GCA_964587335.1 uncultured Anaerolineales bacterium | reverse complement strand
GCCTGGCGGATGAAAGTCTCCAGCTCATCCGCTACAGCGGCCGGCTCGATGTGTAGTTCGTCCATCATTAACTTGCGCCTCCTCTCTGCTACGTCCCACGCAGTACAACCCTTGAAGACGATACCTCAGAGCCTTCTTCCTGTCAAGTTCGACCCGCCATCAGCCAGCAGGATGGGAACGTCTTGAGCTTCCGGCTCGCTCCCTTTGTGAGTGAGCACGAATGATGGTAGAATGGTGCCAGCAACGACGAATATCGAGTCACACACCGAAATGGGAGGCCTGAGCCCTTGCGTGAACTGCTCGACCTGTGCCCGCCGGACGAGGCGTGGCGCATATTCTGTGAGAATTTCAAGCCGCAGATCGCCGTCGAGCGCGTGCCTGTACGAGAAGCGCTTGGCCGCGTGCTGGCCGAAGACGGCTCGACTGAGCGCTCCGAAGTCCTGACCGCGCCGCACGATCTACCCGCCTTCCCCCGCTGCAACATGGACGGCTACGCTGTGCGCGCCGTAGACACCTACGGCGCCTCGCCGGGCCTGCCCGCCTACCTGGACGTGTCAGGGGAAGTCCTGATGGGGCAGTCCTCGGCGCTGGAGATCGGCCTCGGCCAATGCGCCCTGGTGCACACCGGCAGCATGCTGCCGCCAGGAGCCGACGCCGTGGTGATGGTGGAGTTCACTCAGCCGGTAGACGACGCGAGCATTGAGGTGCTGAAGCCGGTGGCCGTGGGGGAAAACGTGATCCAGGTAGGAGAGGACGTGCGCCGCGGCGACGCGCTGCTGCCCGCTGGGCACAAGCTGCGCCCGCAGGATCTCGGCGGCCTGCTGGCCCTGGGTATCACCGAGGTGACCGTCGCCCGGCGGCCGCGGGTAGCCATCCTCTCGCAAGGAGACGAACTGGTGCCGCCGGAGCAGGAGCCCGCCCCTGGTCAGGTGCGGGACATCAACAGCACAACGCTGGCAGCATTGACCGAGCAGGCAGGTGGCATCCCCCTGCGCCGGCCCATCGTCGGCGATGACCTGGAAGCTCTGCAGACAGCGGCCGCGGCCGCGCTGGCCCAGGCCGACGTGTTGGTCATGTCCGCCGGCAGTTCCGTCAGCGCCCGCGACTTGACAGCACAGGTGATCGAGAGCCTCGGGGAGCCAGGCATACTGGTGCACGGCGTTTCCCTGCGCCCCGGCAAACCGACCATCCTCGCCGTGTGTGGAGACAAGGCCGCCTTTGGACTGCCCGGCAATCCGGTCAGCGCCAGGAACACCTTCCGCCTGTTCGTCATCCCCACTATTCACTTGCTTCAGGGAGCCGAGCCGCAAGTGGAGCGTAGCCTGCAAGCACGGCTGGCGCGTAACGTGTCCAGCGCCACCGGCCGCGAAGATCACGTTCAGGTGCGGCTGGAAAAGCGAGACGGCGAACTGTGGGCCGTGCCCATATTCGGCAAATCCAACCTCATCTACACGCTGATCCGCGCCGAGGGCGAGATTATCATACCGCTGGATAGCAGTGGGGTGGCGGAGGGGGAAGTGGTGACAGTGTATCTGCATTAGCAAGTAGACAAACAGGAAACAAGGATACAAGTCAGACAAGGGAAGGCCGGGCAAGCACTCGTGTCACTCCTTGTCTACGTGTCTACTTATTCCTCGAAGAGAAGGACCCAATGGCCAAAAGACGCATTTACCTCGAAGACATCCCGCTGGAAGAGGCTCTTGCCCGCTGGTGGGCCGCGATGGAAGAAGCAGGCGCTGCCGATCCACTGCCTGGCGAGCCAGTTCCCGCAGCCGACGCGCTGGGCCGCGTGACCGCCGAGCCGGTGTGGGCGCGCCTCTCTTCGCCCCATTATCACGCCGCGGCTATGGACGGCTATGCTGTACGCGCAGAAGACACCCACGGAGCGACCGAGACCTCACCACTGCGGTTGCAGGTAGGCAGCCAGGCCATCGCTGTGGACACGGGCGACCCCCTGCCACAGGGCATGAACGCGGTCATCAAGATCGAAGACACCCAGCTTCTCATTGAAGATCAGAGCCCAAAGCTCAGCACCCAGAGTTCCCAATATCCAATAGCCAATAGCCAACTGCCATCTCGCACCTCGGAGACCAAGCCAAGAGCCGCAAGTATCGAAATCCTGGCTTCTGTGGCCCCCTGGCAACACGTGCGAGCCATGGGAGAGGACATGGTAGCCAGCGAGTTGGTGCTGCCGGCCAACCATAAGCTGCGGCCACAGGACCTGGGAGCCATCATCGGCAGCGGGCACACGACGGTCACCGTGCGACGCAAGCCCCGCGTCGCTATCCTGCCCACGGGCACGGAACTGGTGGCGCCGGGCAGCGAGCCGCGCCCCGGCGAGATTCTGGAATACAACGCTATCATGCTGGCGGCCAAGGTCGAGGAATGGGGCGGCGAGGCGACGCGCCTGACTCCCGTGCCCGATGATTTCGTGGCCATCAAAGCCAGCGTGACGGCAGCGCTGGAGACCCACGACCTGGTAGTGGTCAACGCCGGCTCCTCGGCGGGCTCTGAGGACTACACCGCCGACGTCTTCCGAGAATTGGGACGGGTGCTGGTGCACGGCATCGCCATCCGCCCCGGTCATCCGGTCATCCTCGGCGTGGCCCACGACAAGCCGGTCATGGGCATCCCCGGCTATCCCGTCTCGGCGCTCCTGACCTTCGACCTACTGGCCGGTCCGCTGGTCGCCCGCTGGCTGGGGCAGCCTGCACCGCCGCTGCTTGAGACCCTGCAAGCGACGCTGACGCGCAAGGTTTTCTCCCCTGCTGGAGAGGAGGAGTTCCTGCGCGTGGCCGTGGGCCAGGTGGGAGAACGAGTAGTGACCACGCCGCTGTCCCGAGGCGCGGGCATCATCATGTCGCTGGTGCGGGCCGACGGCATCCTGTGCATACCCCGCTTCAGCCAGGGCTACGAAGCTGGCGAGACCGTGACGGTGCAGCTTCTGCGCCCGCCCGAGATCATCCGCAACAGCATCGTCATCATCGGTAGCCACGACCTGACCCTGGATCTGCTGGCCGACCGGCTGGCGCAGCGGAATCCCGGGCTGCGGTTGAGTTCCTCGCACGTGGGCAGTCTGGGCGGGCTGCTGGCCTTGCAGCGGAACGAGGCCCACCTGGCTGGCTCGCACCTGCTGGACGAGAACACCGGCGAGTACAACGTGGACTACATCCGCCGCTTGCTGCCGGACCGTCGCATCGTCCTGCTGGGCTTCGTCACCCGCGTGCAGGGACTTATCGTGCCGCCGGGCAACCCCAAGTCCATCCAGGCCATGGAAGACCTGACGCGTGAGGGCGTGATGTTCATCAACCGCCAACGGGGTTCGGGCACGCGGGTGCTCCTGGACCATGAACTCAAGCGGCGAGGCATTGACCCGCAGCACATCCAGGGCTATGAACGGCAGGAATTCACGCACCTGGCTGTGGCCGCAGCGGTGCAATCGGGAGCGGCCGACTGCGGGCTGGGCATTCTGGCGGCGGCGCGGGCGCTGGGGTTGGACTTTGTGCCGCTCCTCAAGGAACGCTACGATCTGGTTTTCCCCGCCGAGCACTACGAGAGCGAGCGCCTGCAGCCGCTGCTGGCCTTGATTCGCGATCCCGAATTCGCTGCCGCCGTGGAAGCGCTGGGCGGCTATGGCACGGCACAGATGGGTCAGGTGCTGGCGGAGTTGTAGGACTTGTAGGTTTCAGTTGTTCGTGCTAGAATGAACAGGCAATGGCTGGGAGGAAATCAGGTGAGACCAGGGAAATGAGAGGAGGCAAGCACCCATGGCCAGGTATGTAGTAGTTCACACTCCTGTGGCGGAGGAAGCGACCCAGGATACGTTGTTCAAAGCCGTGCAGGCCGTCGCCATGGCCGATGTGCCGGATACGGAATGGCTCGGTAGCTGGCTCGCGGTGGATGCTAGCAAGATGTTCTGCCTCTGGGATGCCCCCGATGAGGATGCCATCCGCGCAGCATTGGGAGAGGTACTGAAGATAGCTCCTATTGAGGCGATCTACGAGGTAGTGGAAATCAAACCGACTGACTTCCGGTAGGACTGGGGAACTTCTCACCAGTCAACCCGACCGGTGCAGGCCGGTGCCGAGCATTGTCGTTGGTCCGCGTCTGTCTGTGCCTGTTCGCGCCTTCATCTCTCAGCTCTCAGCCTTTGCCGGGAGGCCAAGCATTCCAGCGGATTCACCCCCCCGCCTCCTGCACAGAGTTTGCCAACACTTCTCTTCTGTGGTAGACTCCCAGACATGCCCCCGTAGCTCAGTGGATAGAGCAGCGGCCTCCGGAGCCGTGTGCGG
>CAZPMV010000107.1:3923-9913 GCA_964587335.1 uncultured Anaerolineales bacterium | reverse complement strand
CCCTTTCCTGGCATAATGTGGACAGCCTCTCCAGGAACGCGGGCATTGCCTACAGGGTCCAGATCGCGCTTCTGCTGACTGTTCACGCGCCTACCCACGGCTGAGGGTACGAAATCGTCAAGGATGATCTGTCATGGGTTCTGATGTCATAGAACTCCAGAAGTCACCCTGCGACCGGCTCAGGATGACTTCTGCTCGTATGCCCCCAGACTTCGGATCACCACTTCAGGAGGGAATCGCATGGCCAAGCTACCCGACGGACGGGCCCTACCGGGCAAGCTGTTCATCGTTGAAGGCATCGACGGCTCTGGCAAGAGCACCCAGTTGGATATGCTGCGTAAGTGGCTCATCGGCCAGGGGTACTGTGTGGCCTTCAGCGAATGGAACTCCTCACCGGTCGTGCGGGAGACCACCCGGCGGGGCAAGAAGAAGCAGTTATTGACTTCCACCTCCTTCAGCCTCATCCACGCCGCCGATTTCGCCGATCGCATGGAACGGCAGATGCTACCAGCTCTCAAGGCAGGCGCCATCGTTCTCGCTGATCGCTACATCTACACTGCTTTCGGTCGGGACGTGGCTCGCGGCGTCCATCCCCAATGGGTGCGCGAGGTCTACTCCTTCGCCCTCCAGCCCACGGTCGCCTTCTACTTCCGTGTGTCCTTGGATGAATCCCTGGAACGAATCCTGAGCGGAAGGCCCGCTCTGAAATACTACGAGGCGGGGATGGATGTCGGCCTCAGCAATGATCCCTACGAGAGTTACAGGCTGTTCCAAGGCCGCATTCTGGAAGAATACGAGAAGATGGTAGACGAGTTCGGGCTGACGGTCATAGATGCCACGTTGCCGTTGCTGGAGCAACAGGGGCAAGTACGGGAGATTGTCGAGCCCTATCTAGGTGAGGCTCTGCGCGCTGAACGGCGTGGCTGGCGCGAAGTGTTAGCCGCCGAGGGGCTGCAAGGCCGCTACCTGGACGAGATGCTCATTGCAGGAGGTCAGTCATGACGGTCGTTCGCTTCTACAGCTGCGATCTGCCCGGCTTCAAGAAAAAGCGACTGCCCGGTAAACTGGTCGTCCTGGAAGGCACGGACGGCGTGGGGCGCTCGACCCAGATCGCCCTTCTGAGGGAGTGGCTGGAATCGGAGGGATATGCCACGGTAGCTACCGGACTCAAGCGGGGCAAACTGGCCGGGAGGGGAATCAAATCGGCCATGCAGGGGCACACCTTGGGCGACACTACGATGAACCTGCTATATGCCACTGATTTCACAGACCGGCTGGAGCGAGACATCATCCCTGCTTTGCGAGCAGGCTTCGTGGTGCTGACCGACCGCTATATCTACTCCATCATCGCCCGCGCTCAGGCACGGGGAATCGACCCCACCTGGCTCCGCAATGTCTTCGGCTTCGCCTTGGTGCCGGACGTCGTTTTCTACTTGCAGGCCGATTTGACTCACCTGATTCCCCGCGTGCTGAATATCCGTGGCTTCGACTACTGGGAATCGGGGGCGGATTTTCTGGCTGGACGGAACTACTACGATAGCTACGTCGAATACCAGACCCGGCTGCTGGCTCAGTTCGATGCCATGGCCGACGAGTTCAAGTTCGTGCGCATTGATGCCAACCGCTCCATCCACGAGGTCTTTCAATCGCTGCAGGCAGAGATCAAGGATCTGATCAAAGGCATGAAGCCACCCAGGAAGCTGATGAAAGAACTGGAAGAGAAGAAGGCTGAGGAGAAGGCGAGGGAGAAGGAGACGGGAGAGGTAAAGAAGGCCGAAGAGAAACCGAAGGACAAGGGAAAGGGAAAGGGAAAGGGAAAGGGAAAGGAGAAGCCGGTCGAGGATAAGCCCAAGGACAGGAGAGAGGAGAAGAAAACTGAGCAGAGAAGAGTCGAAGAGGCCCCGAGTGAGGAAGAAGAGGGGGCGACGGGGGAAGAAGAGACGGCCAACGGCGGGAGTAAATGGAAAGGGTGGTTTGAGCGTTTGCTACAGCCCAGTTGACGAGCGCGAGTTGGAGCAACTGGCGGCGACCTACGGCCAACCTGAGATGCGGACGATCGAGATGGAAGGCGACGAGTATCTGTTCGCCACCCGGCTGTATCGTTCGCAAGACCGGCGCGGCGAAGTCGTACTGGCCATCGAGCGTCCGGCCCGCCTGCCGAGGCGCGGGCAGGCCCGCTGCGTGCTGCTGCACCGCAAAGGTTGGTACGAGCCGGAGGTGTATCGGTTGCTGAGCGGGGGCATTGGCCTGGATGAGGCTGTGGAAGCCGCCCTGGCCCGCGAGCTGGAGGAAGAAACGGGGCTGATGTTGCACACGACCCATCTGCTCGGCGTGCTCGATTGCCGCATTCACTACGCTTCCGAAGAGATCTCTTTCATTTCGTATGTCTTTCACCTGCCGCGCACAGAGGGTGTGCTGCGGCTTCCACGGACCGAAGACATCGTTGACTTCCGGGAGGTTCCCATCGCCGACTTGCCTGCTGTGGCCGAGGACCTGCGCCGCGTGCCGCCGCCGCGCACAGGTTGGGGCCACTGGCGTGCCATCGCCCACGATTTCGTCTACGAGACACTGATGTCCCGCTAGACGCGTGCTCTCAGAACACCGAGGAGAGATCCACATGTCAAGAAGAAAACAATCGCGAGGGAAATGCGGCTTCTGTGGACGAGAAATGACCAAGGGTGGTCTATCCAGGCACTTGTCGTCCTGTTCCCAACGCCAAGAAGCCACTCGCACGGCCAACCAAGAGCCTGGCAAGGAGCAAGTGATATACCATTTGCTGGTGCGGGACGCCTGGCTGTCTGACTTTTGGCTACATCTGGAAATGAACGGTTCAGCGACGCTGGCCGATCTGGATCACTACTTGCGTGCCATCTGGCTGGAATGCTGTGGGCACCTGAGTCGGTTTTCCATCGGAGGCTGGGGCGGAAGGGAGATACCGAAGAGGTCACGGGCAGAGCAGGTGTTCAGGCCGGGGGTCGAGCTAACCCATATCTATGATTTTGGGACATCATCGGAGACGTTTATCAAAGTGGTGGGGGTGCGTGAAGGCAAGCCGTTGACCTCTCATCCGATTGCCCTTATGGCACGCAATGACCAACCGAAGGCGCGTTGCATGGAATGCGAGCAACCGGCCTCGTGGATGTGTCTTGAGTGCATCAATGAGTTGAACGAGACAGGGATGCTATGTGACGAGCATGTTCAGGACCATCCACATGAGGCCTACGGCACTCCGATGCCCTGGGTGAATTCGCCCAGAGTGGGAATGTGTGGCTATTGCGGGCCTGCAGAGCCGCCCTACTGAGCTGTCCCGTGGAAGTACGCATCGTTCGCAGCAAGAAACGACGCAAGACCATCCAGGCTCGCGAGGTTGATGGCACACTCGAGATCCTCGCGCCGGCAACTATGTCCGATGCTGAACTCCAACCATTCATTGACAAGCTCAAACGACGCGTAGACCGCCGCAAGGCGAAGGCTGAGCTGGATGATGAAGCGCTGGCAAGACACGCGGCAGAGCTGAATCGTCGCTACTTCGATGGCAAGCTGCGCTGGAAGTCCATTCGCTGGGTCACCAACCAGAACAGGCGCCACGGGAGTTGCACACCGCAAAAAGGCACTGTTCGCATCTCGCACCGCATTGCACCCATGCCCAGATTCGTTCGGGATTATGTTATTGTTCATGAACTGGCTCACCTCGTAGAGCCGAATCACAGCAAGCGGTTCTGGAAACTGGTCTACCGCTACCCCAGGACGGAGCGAGCGAGGGGCTACTTGATGGCTGTGCAGATAACGGAGTTGGAGGAGTAGACACCATGGGCCGTTTTGTGATGCTTACAGGGCCTTCTTGTGTTGGCAAAGGACCCCTGCACAATGCTCTCAAGAGGTTCTATCCGCATCTGGAGCAAAAACTGGAGAAGCTGATCCTGTTCAACAGCCGGGCGCCGCGACCAGGCGAGCAGGACGGCGTGCACTACCATTTCCGCCCCCGCCAGGAGATTGAGGCCCTTGGGGATCAGGAAGACTACATCGTACTGGACGTTCGGGGCGACCTCCAGGGACTGGACGTGGCGTACCTGCGAGACATCCTGGGTGGCGAAAAGGATGCTTTCTTCGAGGGCAACCCCTTCGTGCCCATGGAGGTCCTGAAATCCTCCCTGCTGGCCGATGTGCCTAAGTTGAGTCTCTTCCTCTCTCCCTTGTCCCAAGATGAGATCCTCTACCTGAGAGAGCCATCCCTCAGGGTCTCGCTGCCGGACTTCGTGACCGACGTGATGCGGCGCAAGCTGCTGCGGCGGACGCAGAAGCAGAAGCGCATCCTCTCGCTGAAGGACCTGGAGAACATCGAGAGGCGGGCTGGCAGCGCCTATCGGGAGATGCAATTGGCCCATCATTTCGACCACGTGATTCCCAATCACGACGGAGAGGACAGCGAGAACTGGGATGCGTTTTACTATCCCATCGCCGATGCGCGGAGGGTGCTCCTTGCTTTCGCGGCCATTCTCAGCGGCCAGAAGAGCGAGTACGTGGAGAAGTGGGAGCCGGATCTGCTGCCGAGGACGTGATGCGTGTTGCGTGAATAAAGAGTCATGGATAACGGATCACGCCGAGTCAGGCAATCAGCCGGGGGAGACGACATGGAAGAACGTCTGACAGCCGAGGAACAGTCCATACTGAATTGGATCGCCAGTGATGGCCGAGCGACGTACGTGCGCCGAGCGCGCCTGGTGCTGCTGCGGGATGAGGGGATCGCTGCCACGGCCATCGCCCGTCAGGTGAATCTGTCCAGGGCACAGGTGTACAACTGGCTCAAGGCGTTCAAAGAAAAGCGGCTGGACATCTTCCCCGCCGAGCTCCTGGCAGCGGCAGCAGAGGCCGGGCCGCCTCCGGTGGCGCAGATCTCTGCCGAACCACCCCCGCCTGCCGAGGCGCGGGCAGGCCCAACTGAGGAGGCGTCCTCCGAGCCGACGGTCGAGGTGCTGCCTTCCGAGCCAGAGCAGGCAGAACCGGAGGTCAAACCGCCGCCGCAGCGGAAGAGCCCTGGTGTGTTGCCCGACGATCCTATGAGCGAGGCCGGGCGCAAGGTGCTGCTCTTTCACTTCGAGCGCATGCTGCAGCACGAGCCGGGCACGCGGCTGGGCGAGGACATCGAGGAACTGCACGACATGCGGGTCGCCAGCCGCCGCATGCGCTCCGCTTTCCGCGTCTTCAGCCCGTACTTCGACGCCGCCGTCCTGCGCCCCTTCCTCAAGGGACTGCGGCGCACCGGCCGCGCTCTGGGCCGCGTGCGCGACCTCGACGTCTTCCTGGAAAAGGCCCAGCGCTATCAGGCGACGCAGGTAGGGGCGGAATCAGCCCATCTCTCACCCCATCTCTATGAGGACCTCGATCCACTGTTCGCGGAATGGCAGAGGCAGCGAGAGGCAGCGCGGGAACGGATGCTGGCCTGCCTCGATGGCAAGCGCTACCAGCGTTTCGTGCAGGAGTTCGGCCAGTTCCTGAACACAGAAGGAGCCGGAGCCTTGCCGCCGCCCGCCGCCCGCTCATCGCCCCAGCAGGTGTACCAGGCAGCGCCGATCCTGATCTACGAACGCTTCAACGTAGTGCGCGGCTACGATTCGGTGATCGGCGATGCACCGCTGGAGACGTTTCACGCCCTGCGCACTGACTGCAAGCGATTGCGCTACACCATGGAGTTCTTCCGAGAGGTGTTGGGGCCCGAGGCGAAGGAAGTGATCAGAGAGGGGGTGACCCTCCAGGATCACCTGGGCAATCTGAACGATGCTGACGTGGCTTCTCGCTTGCTGATCTGTTTCCTGGACCAGTGGAGCAAACACAAGAGACGGGAACGGACCAACATCAGCGGAGTGGCCCGCTATCTGGTGGCTAAGCAGAATGAACTGCATGTTTTGCTGGATTCGTTCCCCGAGGTTTGGCGTCACTTCAACCGTCCCAAGATGCGCCGGCTGCTGGCCCTGGCCGTCTCGGCGCTGTGA
>CAZPMV010000107.1:0-3823 GCA_964587335.1 uncultured Anaerolineales bacterium | reverse complement strand
AGCTCCAACGCCGGCTGTACGATCTGGAGACCGCCGCCTGGAAGGCGGGCGTGCCCAGCATCATCATTTTCGAGGGCTGGGACGCCGCGGGCAAGGGCACGACCATTTCAACCCTGACCCAGCGCCTGGATCCACGCGGCTTCAAACTCCATCCTGTCCGTGCCGCACGCACCTACGAGAAGATGCATCCCTGGCTGTGGCGCTTCTGGTTGAAGCTGCCCAACTACGGCGAGATGGCCATCTTCGACCGCAGTTGGTGCGGCCGGGTGCTGGTCGAGCGGGTCGAGGGCTTGACACCGCAGCGGGAGTGGCAGAAAGCGTACCGGGACATCGCGGACTTCGAGCGCACCATCGCTGACGACGGCTACGTCCTGGTCAAGTTCTGGCTGCATATCAGCGAGGAGGAACAGCGACGGCGCTTCAAGATGCTGGAGAAGGACTCGCTGAAGAGGTGGCAGGTGACAGAGGAGGACTGGGAGCACCACCGCAAGTACGGCGAGTATCTGATCGCCGTGGAGGAGATGCTGGAGCGGACGGAGACTGAGTGGGGGCCGTGGACCATCGTCGAGGCCACCAACCGCTGGTGGGCGCGGGCCAAGGTCTTCAATACCATCATCAATGCCCTGGAAGAGCGCCTGAAGGAGATCGGAGCACCAGTCGAGCCCCCCGCTGAAGAGGACGAGGATTTCGTGGAAGAGGTGGAGCAGGAGGCGGAGCAGGCCAGGCTGGCAGCGTCAGAAGACGAGGACGGCGAGGAATAGCGGGAGGAGAAGTCATCATGCTGGAAACCCTTGATCTGAGCAAATCCTTGACCAAAGAAGAATACATCAGTGACCTGGTCCGCTATCAGGTGGCTCTGCACGCCCTGGGCTACCAGGTCTACGTGCAGCAGCGGCCCGTGATCATGGTCTACGAGGGCGCCGATGCTGGCGGCAAGGGGGGAAACATCAAGCGGGTGACGGAGAAGCTGGACCCGCGTGGCTACGTGGTCCATCCCATTGCTGCTCCCAAGGGGGAAGACAAGACGCACCACTACCTGTGGCGCTTTTGGCGGCGGCTGCCGGAGCGGGGGCAGATCGCCATCTTCGACCGCAGTTGGTATGGGCGTGTGATGGTGGAGCGAATCGAGGGCTTCTGCAGCGAAGAGGAGTGGAAGCGAGCCTACCGCGAGATCAACCACTTCGAGCGCCAGTTGGCGGACTTCGGCACCATCCTCTTCAAGTTCTACATCCACATTGGCAAGGATGAGCAGTTGCGCCGTTTTCAGGCCCGGGAACATACGGCCTACAAGGCCTGGAAGCTCACCGACGAGGACTGGCGCAATCGCCAGAGATGGGATCAGTACACGGAAGCGGTGAACGAGATGCTGCTCAGAACAAGCACCCTGACAGCCCCCTGGACTGTCGTGGAGGGTACCTGCAAGTGGCACGCCCGCATCAAGGTGCTCAAGACGCTGGTCGAGGGGCTCAGCCATGCGCTCAACTATGACCCCTTCGCCGAGATGCCAGCCATCGAGAAAGAGGCGAAGCAAAAGGGAAAGAAGAAGCAGAAGCAAGGGAAGAAAAAAAGGCTGAAGGCAACGGAATCTCCGTTGCCCATGATCGATCAGTTCGAGTATGGCAGCATCGTGCTTGATGGGCGGCGCTATGATTACGATGTCATCATTTTCCCTGACGGCACAGTGGAACCTTGGGAGCACAAGGACGAACACATCTTGCAGGCCAAAGATCTGGACAATGTCATCAAGGCCAAGCCTGATATGGTGATCATCGGCTCGGGCACCGTGGCCAGTCTGAGGGTGCGGCCCGAGGCGGAGAAGCGGTTGCAGGACGCGGAGATTGAGGTCCTGATCTGCAAGACGAACAAGGCCTGTGAGACCTTCAAGGAACTGCGGAACCAGCGCAAGGTGGCGGCTGTCTTGCACATCACGTGTTGAGGGGTGGCGGAGATGCCGCCCATGTTAGCAGAACTCTGTAGCGGATACTTCTCCGGCAAGTCACCAAATGGGACGCGGACAATGGGGACGATTGGGTGAAAAGAGAAGAAGAACATCCGTGTTCATCCGTGTCCTGGCGAAAGTGTCCGGTAGTGAGTAGCAGAAAGGAAAGCTCATGACCAAACAAGACGTCGAAGAGATCGTGGGAGTTGTGACTGAGGAAGCGGCAGAGGTCGAGCCACCGGCTGTGGTAGCCGAAGAGTTCGAGGAGGCAGAGGCTGAGCCGGCGGCCGTGGCAACGGAAGAGCCCTACGAGCCAGAGGCGGAGGTTGAGCCAGTGGCAAAGGCGGCCGAAGAGATCGAGGAACGAGAGGTCCTGGTAGAGTCTCCTCCGGCGGCTAAGGCGAAAGAGCAAGAAAGAAAGGCTAAGGTGGCCAAGCCGAAGAAGAAGAAGGGTAAGGCCAGAAAGAAGGCCAAGGGCAAGCCAAAGCCTGGAAAGAAACCGAAAGCTGGGAAGAAAGGTCTTGGCAAGAAGGCAACCGAGGAGAAAGGCGAGCCCAAGAAGAAAGACGGGGTGAAGGGCAAGCCGAAGAAACAGGCCAAGAATATGGCCAAGAAGAAAGACAAGAAAAAGGAGAACAAGAACATGGCCAAGAAAACCAACAGGAAAGGCAAGAAGAAGGACAAAAAGGGCAAGAAGAAGGACAAGAAGGGCAAGAAGAACGGCGGCAACTCCGTGTTCAAGAAGAAGAAATAGAAGTAGCTTGCCTTCGCGCTAACGGAGAGATCACACAATCCAGAAGCCCCCTGATGACGTGGGGCACGTTTCGTCTGCTGGGCTTCGTCGGGCGCCATGCTGTGGGCCCTTCGGCTAGCTTGTCCTGAGCGTGACGAAGGGCTTAGGACAGACCCAGCGAACCATGGGCTGAACGACTGCCTGAGTGGCCTTGTGTTTGGCGCTCCTGGTTGATCAGGGGGCGAGCGCTGTCATCTCGCGCGCTCCGAAATCCGCGAAACGCATGACGTGTGCTTTGGCAACGCCTATCCTCGCGAGGGCGTGGAACGTGAAGCGTGAGATATGAAACGCAATCCCTCCTCGCACGTCACGTTTCACGCACCGCGCACCACGCGTTATGCCAAAACTGCACGAGCGTTTAGTGATGACTGTCGGAGGACGACAATGTATCTGATTTTGCTTGGCCCGCCCGGTGCGGGCAAAGGCACCCAGGCGGAGCGATTGGAAAAGGAACTGCGCCTGCCTCACGTGGCCAGCGGGGACCTGTTCCGCGAGAACCTGAGGAACGAGACGGAGCTGGGTCTGCTGGCCAAGACCTACATGGACAAGGGCGATTTGGTGCCCGACGACGTGACCATCGCCATGGTGCGCGATCGCCTGCAGAGGCCCGATTGCGAGCAAGGGGCCATCCTCGACGGCTTCCCCCGTACGCAGGCCCAGGCCGAGGGTCTGGACGAGATGCTCGCCGATATGGGCCGGTCATTGGACGGCGTGCTCTACATTGCCGTGCCCGACGAGGAATTAGTGGGGAGGTTGTCGGGCCGCTGGATCTGCCGCCAGTGCCAGACGCCCTATCACATCATCTTCAGCCCGCCAGCCAGGGAAGGCGTGTGTGACGCCTGTGGCGGGCAGTTGTATCAGCGGGACGACGACAAGCCGGGGACGGTGCGGGCACGCCTCAAGGTCTATCATGAACAGACGGCGCCGCTCATTGATTACTACCGCCAGGCGGGCCTGTTGGTGCAGGTGGACGGAGCCGGGGGCATCGAAGCCGTCAGTGGTGCCCTGCTGGAGGCAGCCTGTGATCTGAGGGATGGATCCGACACGCTCTGCTGCTAGAGCCTACCCGAAACAATGCTGGACGCCGCAGC
>CAZPMV010000106.1:6748-9913 GCA_964587335.1 uncultured Anaerolineales bacterium | reverse complement strand
TGGCGCTGGACGGCCACGGACGCTATCAGGTGGCGACCGGCCTGGGCTTTCTCGACCACATGCTGGCCCAACTAGCTGCCCACGGGTTGTTTGACCTGGTGGTGCGGGCACAGGGTGATCTGGAGGTGGACGAGCATCACACTGTCGAAGACGTAGCCATCAGCATTGGCCAGGCGCTGGATCGGGCGCTGGGCGACCGGAAGGGAATCGTCCGCATGGCACATGCCTACGTACCGCTCGATGAAGCGCTGGCCCGCGTAGTGGTGGATCTGAGCGGCCGGCCTCACGCCGTGATCCAAGTCAACTTCGCTGCTCCCCGCCTGGGCAGTATGGACAGTGATCTCATCATCCACTTCCTGCAGACGCTGGCAATCCATGGGCGGTTGAGCTTGCATGCCCGCCTGCTGTATGGACGCAACGATCACCACAAGGCTGAGGCCCTGTTCAAAGCACTAGGGCGGGCACTGGACGCGGCCAGCCGTCTCGATTCGCGTCGCACTGGAATACCGTCAACCAAGGGAGTGTTATAGATGATTGCCATCGTAGACTACGGAATGGGCAATCTGCGCAGCGTGGAGAAGGCTGTGGAATACGTTGGGGGCGTCGCAACGATCACCTCGCAGGTCGCGATGTTGGAGACGGCCCAGGGAGTGATACTTCCTGGTGTGGGAGCCTTCGGCGACGCCATGGCAAACCTCCGGGCGCGCCAACTGATCGAACCGCTAGTGGACCAGATCAGCAGCGGCAAGCCCTTCCTGGGCATTTGCCTGGGGATGCATCTACTTTTCGAAGTGGGCGAGGAGATGGGACGCCACGAAGGGCTGGGGGTTCTGGCCGGACGGGTGGTGCGATTCAGGGATGGCGATCTCAAGGTACCACACGTCGGCTGGAACGAGCTGCATGTCCAGCAGCAGAGCCCAATACTCGCGGGGGTGGCAGATGGCAGCTATGCTTACTTCGTCCATTCCTACTATGCGGTCCCCAGGGATGCGGCGATCGTGGTTGCCACAACCCAATACGGCGTGGAGTACGCTTCGGTTGTGGGGCAGGGGAACCTCTTCGGCGCACAGTTTCATCCGGAAAAGAGCCAGGACGCAGGCCTCAGGATCATACGGAACTTCGTGGGCATCATAGATCAGCACAGCGGCAACGTGCCGACGGAGGGGGATTGAGATGATGGATCGGTTGTATCGGCTCCATCGGCTCATCGGGTGGATGGTAGAGTATGATTGTACTGCCGGCGATTGACCTGCGTGGAGGGCGAGTGGTACGGCTGCGGCAGGGTCGCGCCGAGCTAGAAACAGTGTACCATGACAATCCAACGGTGGTGGCCCGGCGCTGGGTGGCTCAGGGTGCGGAATGGCTGCACGTGGTCAACCTGGACGGAGCCCTTGGTGCAGCGCGGTCCAAGCAGAGCGCCAGGCGAGAGCCACTAAATTTGCAGCATTTGCAGCAGATACGCGCTGCGGCGCCGGATACGCCGATCCAGTTCGGCGGAGGGCTGCGAACGCTGGACGATATCGAACTGGTGCTGGAGATGGGGGCGACGCGAGCGGTTCTGGGCACGGTGGCCGTCAGGGAACCGGAGTTGATGGCAGAGGCTGTGCATCGTTTCGGTTCCGAGCGTGTGGCGGTCGCCCTGGATGCCCGCCGGGGGCTGGTGGTGACCCATGGTTGGCTGGAGACGTCAGATGTGACAGCCGTGGCGCTGGGGTTGGCGATGAGTGAGCGGGGCGTGCGATACGCTATCTACACTGACACCCTACATGACGGGATGCTTGACGGCGTGAACGTGGAAGACACGGCGGCGCTGGCCCATGCCACGGGGCTGCGGGTCATCGCTTCCGGCGGCGTGGCTACGCTGGATGACGTCCTTCGCCTGCGAGAACAGGAACCGGCCGGAATCGAGGGTGTGATCATTGGCCAGGCGCTGTATGGCGGCGCGCTGTCGCTCTCAGAGGCCATCAGGGCTGCACGCTGAATCGGTTCTATCGGTTCTATCGGCTGGATCGGTTCCATCGGCTGGGTCGGTTCTATCGGTTCCATCGGCTCCATCGGCTGGATAGGTTCTATCGGCTCCATCGGCTGATAGTGTTGGAGGGAAAGACATGCTAGCAAAACGCATCATTCCATGCCTCGACGTGAGGGACGGGCGTGTGGTCAAGGGGGTTCGCTTCGTCGACTTGCAGGACGCCGGCGACCCTGTGGAGCAGGCGATGGTCTACGATGACGAGCATGCCGACGAGTTGGTCTTCCTTGACATCACCGCCTCGCATGAGCGCCGCGACATTGTGGCCAACATGGTGCGCCGAGTGGCTGATGCCATCTTCATCCCGTTTACCGTAGGCGGAGGGCTGCGCACTGTGGAAGACATCCGTGAGATTCTGGCCGCTGGCGCCGACAAGGTCTCTATCAACACTGCCGCCGTCCAGCATCCAGACTTGATCAGCAAGGCAACGAAACGGTTCGGCAGCCAATGCATCGTGGTAGCCATTGATGGCAGACGAAGCATGGATTCCACCCGTTGGGAGGTGTACATCAACGGCGGACGACTGCCGACAGGGCTGGAAGCGGTTGAATGGGCCCGGCAAGCCGAGGCCCGGGGCGCAGGCGAAATCCTGTTGACCAGCATGGACCGCGACGGTACCCTGGACGGCTATGACCTGGAGCTCACGCGAGCGGTGGCCGAGGCTGTTTCTATTCCCGTCATTGCCTCTGGTGGCGCTGGTCGGCTGGAGCACTTCCACCAGGCACTGACTGCGGGAAAGGCAAGCGCAGCGCTGGCTGCATCGCTGTTTCACTATCGGCAATTGAGCATCAGTCAGGTGAAAGCATACCTGGCAGAGCGGCGCGTGCCGGTGCGGCGCTGACCTGGAGGTGAGGAATGTCGAACCTGGAAGGACCGGTGGCTGAGATTAGCTGGGATGAGCGAGGGCTGGTGCCCGTGGTGGTGCAGGATGCCCTCACGAACAGGGTGCTGATGCTGGCCTACATGAACGCTGACGCGCTGGCCCGCACGCTGCAGAGCGGCGAGACCTGGTTCTGGAGCCGCAGCCGAAGAAAGCTGTGGCACAAGGGGGCCACCTCTGGAAACACGCAACGGATCGTGGAATTGCACTACGATTGCGATGGAGATACGCTGCTGGTCCGAGTGAATCCTCGGGG
>CAZPMV010000106.1:0-6648 GCA_964587335.1 uncultured Anaerolineales bacterium | reverse complement strand
GCCGGAGGCTTCGGAGAGCCCAATTTGACATCTGCCGTGACCTGTGGTATAAGTAGTGACAATCTGAGACGGGAATGAACATTCCATGACACCGTTCGACAGGCGAAACTCCAGGCATATCAGCCCTAAGCGTTCCCCAGCCAGGCCTCGGCCTTGGGGAGTTTCGCCCTGCTGCACGTTCCTGTCACGGAGGTGAGTTCTACGTAGCCAGCGATTAGACAGATTGCAGATGCAGGCCGACTCTCCAGATACGCTGAGAGGGTTGGCCTTTTTTCGTTTCTCAAGCCACAATTTGGTTCTATCGGCTGATCAAGGAGGAATCACCATGGTTGAGTGTCCTGAATGCGCTGCCGAACTGCAGTTGCCCGCCGATGTGGAGGTGGGAGAGATCCTGACCTGCACAGACTGCGGCGTTGAGCTGGAAGTCATGGGGACGGATCCCATCGTACTGAACTTGGCTCCGGAAGAGGAAGAGGATTGGGGTGAGTGAGCATGAGAGTCGGTGTACTCTGTTCTCGCGTCCGCGTCGAGGAGAAGCTGATCTTCAAAGCGCTGCGGGACCGGGGTGTGGATGGTGAGAGGGTTGACGCCAACACCATCACTCTTGGCCTGTCAGGGATACTCGTCGGCTACAACGTGATCCTCGTCCGATGCCTGAGCCATTCACGCGCCCTATACGCGAGCAAGCTGCTTGGCGACAACGGACAGCGCACGGTCAATGACCACGAGGTCATCGCCACCTGCGGCGACAAGTTGCTGACCAGCCTGGCGTTGGCCCAGCGTGGCGTCCCCACGCCGCGCACGAAGGTGGCGTTCACACCGCGGGCAGCCCTGGAGGCTATCGAACAGATGGGCTACCCGGTGGTGCTGAAGCCCCTGAACGGCTCGTGGGGACGGCTCTTGGCCAAGATTAACGATAGAGATGCGGCAGAGACGATCCTGGAACACAAGCATACGCTCGGTGGCCACCGCCATTCTATCTTCTATATCCAGGAGTACATCGAAAAGCCCGGACGCGACATCCGCAGTTTCGTCGTCGGTGACAAGGTCATTGCGGCCATCTATCGCCACGCGCAGCACTGGATCACCAACACAGCTCGGGGAGGAGAGGCCAGTGCTTGCCCCATCACTCCCGAGGTCGAACGCATCTCTCGCGCGGCGGCCGAGGCGGTAGGCGGCGGGGTTCTAGCCGTGGACATTCTGGAGGCCCCGGATGGCCGCCTGTTGGTGTCGGAGGTAAACCACACGCCGGAGTTTCGTAACAGCATCGCCCCTACGGGTGTGGATATCGCCGGCCGCATTGTTGATCGCGCCCTGGAGGTGGCTGATATGAAACCGGGAAGGTGAATCTGGGTATCCTCTGTTCTCGCATACGCTTGGAAGAGAAGCTCATCTTTCAGGCCCTAGAACAGCAAGGGGTCGGGTACGATCGCCTGGACGAACGGCATTTGGACCTCCGACTGCAGGCCAACAGCTTGGTCGACCACTATGATGTGATATGGTGTCGCTCCATCAGTCACACCCGGGCCCTGTACGCCCTCAGTATCTTCAACAACTGGGGCATCAAGACGGTGAACAGCTATGCGGTGGTGCACACCTGCGGCGACAAGGTGCTGACCACCATGGCTCTCATCCGCCACGGCGTTCCCACACCGCGCACCGTAGTGGCTCTCGGTGTTGAGGCAGCCCTGCAAACCATCGAGGAGATAGGATATCCGGTGGTGCTGAAGCCAGCCATGGGCTCGTGGGGGCGATTGCTGAGTAAGGTCAACGATCGAGAAACAGCCGAGGCGGTCTTGATGCATAAAGCCAGCTTGGGCGGGCCGGTGCACAGCGTGTTCTACATCCAGGAATACGTGGACAAGCCCGGCCGGGACATCCGTACGATGGTGATCGGCGACGAGGTCGTGTATGCCATGTATCGCCGCTCCGACCACTGGATCACCAACACCGCGCGCGGCGGAGAGGCGCTTCCCTGTCCCATCACTCCCGACATCAGGGAGCTGTCGCTGGCGGCAGCCCTGGCGGTCGGTGGGGGGATCCTGGCCATAGATCTGATGGAGACTGCGGATGGCCGCCTGCTAGTCAACGAGGTGAATCACACGCCCGAGTTCCACGGCGCCATGCAGGCGGTGGACGTGGACATCGCGGGCAAGATGGCCGAGTACGTGCTGGCGCAGGTCTGAACGTATCACTGGCGGTTTGGACCGCCAGAAGGCGAAGGCGCGAACCCAAGCAGCAAGGTCGCTGTTGGACGTCCCGGTGCCGGGGCGAAGGCGAGCTGTGTGGGGGAGCGCCTTTCTTGTTAGAGAGGGGAGGTTCATGTTGCAGGCATCCATAGTCGGCGCATCGGGATACGTGGGAGGGGAACTGCTGCGGCTGTTGCTGGACCATCCCCTGGTGGACGTGAAACAGGCTACTTCGGAGCGTTTTGCCGGACAGCCCGTTCACCTGCTGCACCCCAATCTGAGAGGACGAACGGACCTCCGCCTGGTACCCATGCAGGAGTTGGTGGCCTGCGATGTGCTTTTCACCGCACTCCCCCATGGTGAGGTGGTGCCACGTATCAAGGAATTGGCTGCCATCGCCGGGTGCATCGTGGATCTAAGCGCCGATTTCCGCCTCCGCGATTCTGCTGAGTACCCGCGGTGGTACGGCTGGGAGCATCCGGCTCCCCAGTGGCTGCCCCGCTTCGTATACGGCCTGCCCGAGTTTCACCGCCAACAGCTTAGGGAAGCCCGCTATGCCAGCGGTGTGGGCTGCAACGCCACAGTCATCAACCTTGCGTTGTGGCCGCTTTGTCGTGCTGGTGTGATCGGCAAGACGGTGGTGGAGGTCAAGGTCGGCTCCTCGGAGGGAGGCGCCAAGCCCACACGCGCTTCCCACCATCCGGAGCGCACTGGCGTCATCCGCTCGTTTGCCCCGACTGGCCACCGACACATGGCGGAGTTGCTGCAAGAGCTGAGCTTCAACGGACGACGACCCGACATCCACATGTCGATCACCTCGGTGGAGTTGGTGCGTGGCGCACTGGCCACGGCTCACTGCTTCCTCAATGAGGACCTGAGCGAGAAGGATATCTGGCGACTGTACCGTCAGGCCTACAGGGATGAGCCTTTCATCCGCATCGTCAAGTCCCGCCGGGGATTCTATCGCTATCCTGAGCCCAAGATCCTCGCCGGATCCAACTACTGCGACATCGGCTTCGTCAGAGAGAAGGGGAGCGACCGGCTGGTGGTCATCTCCGCACTGGACAATCTGATGAAGGGCGCTGCCGGTACGGCCGTGCAGGCAATGAACGTGATGTGCGGTTTCGAGGAGACGGTTGGGCTGAGGTTCCCAGGGCTGCATCCGGTCTAGAGATTGGAGACCGGAGATTGGAGACTGCAGAACATGATCGTAGTCAAGATCGGTGGTGCGGAAGGGCTGGGCATTGAGCCGCTCTGCGCCGATGTCGCACACCTGGTCAGAGACGGGGCGCAGATGGTACTCGTTCACGGCGGCTCTTTTCAGACCAACGTCATTTCCGAGAAGCTGGGCAAACCGCCTCGCTTCGTCACCTCGGTCTCAGGCCACGTCAGCCGCTACACCGACCGGGAGACGCTGGAGATCTTCGCCATGGTGGTGGCCGGCAGGGTGAACAAACTGCTGGTAGAGCGGCTGCAGGCACTGGGAGTCAATGCACTGGGGTTGTCGGGGCCCGATGGTCGGCTGCTGGCGGGGCGGCGCAAGTCGGTGCTGAAGATCGTGGAGAAGGGCAAGCGTAAGGTGCTGCGTGGAGAATGGAGCGGCGTCATACAGCAGGTCAACGTCTCTCTGCTGAGGCTACTCCTGAACCAGGGCTACGTGCCGGTCATTGCCCCGCTGGCCATCAGCGACGAGGGAGAAATGCTCAACGTGGACGGGGACCGGGCGGCGGCGGCCGTGGCCGCAGCACTGCAGGCCGAGACTCTCATGCTCCTGTCCAATGTCCCTGGCCTGCTGCGAGACTTTCCAGACGAAAGATCGTTGATCCGCAACATCGGGCGTGGGGAAGTAGAGAGTTGTTTTCCCTACGCCCAGGGACGAATGAAGAAGAAGCTGCTGGGGGCCAGGGAGGCTCTGGAAGGCGGAGTGGGTCGGGTGATCCTCGGCGACGGACGGATCGACTCGCCAGTTAGCCAGGCGCTAGGGGGCAAAGGAACGGTGATCCAATGATCAGGGCTACAGTGGCCAGCCCCGCTTGGGGCAGGGCCAGCGACCATGAACTGGCAGTGCTGGAAGATCGTCACAGCAGCGGGGTGTACAGCAAGCGCCCTCTGGTCATCGTGCGCGGGAGAGGGGCCAGGGTGTGGGATGCCCAAGGGCGGGAGTACATTGATTGCATCGGTGGGCATGGGGTGGCGAATGTCGGCCATTGCCACCCAGCGATCGTGGAGGCTATACAGGAGCAGGCTGAGAGATTGATTACCTGCCAGGAAAGCTTCTACAACGACCGGCGTGCGGAGTTACAGGCCGAGTTAGTGCGTATCGCTCCTCTGGGGCTGGAGCGGGTGTTTCTGTGCAACTCCGGCACGGAGGCGGTTGAGGGAGCCGTCAAGTTCGCCCGCCTGGTTACCGGACGCTCGGACATCGTTGCTGCCAAGAACAGTTTTCACGGCCGGACAATGGGGGCTCTCTCAGCCACTTGGAGGAAGGAATACCGTGAACCTTTCGGGCCCTTGGTGCCGGGTTTCAGCCATGTGCCCTACAACGATCTGGCGGCTATGGAGGAAGCCTTGCATGAAGATGTAGCTGCGGTCATCTTGGAGGTGGTGCAAGGTGAAGGAGGCGTTATTCTCGGGGATGGCGGCTACTTGCAGGGTGTGCAGACGCTTTGCCGGGAGCGAGGAGCACTTTTCATCCTGGACGAGGTGCAGACCGGCTTCGGGCGCACCGGTCGGATGTTCGCCTGCGAGCATCACGGGTTGAAGCCTGACTTGATGTGCCTGGCCAAAGGCATCGCCGGGGGCGTACCCATGGGGGCGATCATGATCCACCGGAGACTGCGAGAGCTTCCAAAGCGCGCTCATGGCTCCACCTTCGGGGGCAACCCCCTGGCCTGCGCCGCCGCTTTGGCCACCATCCATGCAGTGGAGGCAGAAGCCCTCCCGCAACGGGCAGAGGAACTGGGAGCCCAGTTCCTCTGCCGCCTGCGCAATATCGACTCGTCCCTGGTCCGAGAGGTGCGAGGGCTGGGACTGATGGTGGGCATCCAACTGAAGCGCCGGGCCGGGCCCTATCTGGCAGCGCTTATGGAGCGAGGCGTATTGGCCCTATCTGCAGGGCCGGTTGTGATGCGCTTCCTGCCGCCGCTAGTCATTGGCCGTGATGAGTTGGAAATCGTAGCCCAGGCGGTGGAAGAGGTACTGTCATCAGGAGTAAAGGACACGCAAAGGAACACGAAAAGATGAGAATGGATGAATTCGTGCTGCTGCGAGAGATGCTGGAGATCTACAGCCCCTCGGGGAGCGAAGGAGATATGGCCGCGTACCTGGTGACGCAGATGAGAGCACTGGGCTTCCGCACCTACCAGGACCCTGTGGGCAACGCCATCGGGGTGCTGGGCCATGGCGAGAAGGAAATCGTGCTGCTGGGGCACATGGACACTGTCGAGGGGTTCATCCCCATTCGTCTGGAGGATGACCGACTCTATGGGCGAGGCGCGGTGGATGCCAAAGGGCCACTGGCTACCTTCATCTTGGCAGCAGCGCGGGTGGGGCCCCTGCCAGAC
Organism: uncultured Anaerolineales bacterium; assembly: GCA_964587335.1. Taxonomy (GTDB): domain Bacteria; phylum Chloroflexota; class Anaerolineae; order UBA3071; family UBA3071; genus UBA3071. Next base: position 896 of record CAZPMV010000106.1, on the reverse strand, counting down.
AAGCGCATTGTGGTAGTGGGCGCGGTGGAGGAGGAAACGGCTTCCAAGGGCGCTCGCTACCTCTTGGACAGCTTCTCCCCCCAGATGACAGTCATTGGCGAGCCCAGTGGGTGGCAGCACGTGACCCTGGCCTACAAAGGCCGCCTCGTGGTGACCTACCGCCTGGCCGCACCCATGCGGCATACCACGGCCCAGGGACCGTCGGCCTCGGAGCGGGCCGTCGAGTTCTGGAGGCGACTGACCGACTACACCGAACAGTTCAACCAGGGCGAGCGGCATCGCTTCCACACCCTGGACCCCTCGCTGCACCGCATCTCCACCCATAACGGCGGCTTCGAGGAGGAAGTCGCCATGAACATGACCCTGCGCATCCCTTTCAGCCTGGACGTGCCATCGCTGAAGCGCGAGATGCGGGAATGGGCTAACGGTGCTGCCGTCGGTTTCAGCGGAGAGGGTGTGCCCTACAAAGCAGGCAAGAATAATCCACTGGTGCGAGCTTTTCTGAGGGCCATCCGCACCAGGAACGGACGCCCAACCTTCAAACTGAAACTAGGCACCTCCGACATGAATACCGTCGGCCCGGTGTGGGATTGTCCCATCGTGGCCTACGGGCCCGGCGACTCCTCGCTCGATCACACGCCGGACGAGCACATCCAGGTGGAGGAGTTCATCAAAGCAATAAGCGTGATGGCGGAAGTGATACGCGACGCGTGACGAGCCAGCCGATGCAGCCGATGGAGACAATGAAACGCGGCGAGTGTTGCGCCATGACGGTCATCATCAAGTTTGACAACTGAATGAAAATGTGATAACATTGCGCTCAAATCGAATACTGTAGTAGATTCTTATCCAGAGAGGTGGAGGGACCGGCCCTGTGAAGCCTCGGCAACCAAGGT
>CAZPMV010000105.1:0-9926 GCA_964587335.1 uncultured Anaerolineales bacterium | reverse complement strand
GTTGCGCAGTGGCGCTCCGCTCCGCGGATCCATGGCCGTCTGCCGGCGCAGGGCGGTTAGCGTTTCCAGCACGTCGGATCGGGTCAACCGTTCCCGGCGAATATCCTCGGCCACGGCGGCTCGCAGGTCCGCCGGGAGACGGGCGGGGCCAATGCGCAAGATGGCCTGGCCGCTCAGGTTGCCGCCACTGGCTCCGAGGAGACGCTCTTCCACCTGCTGCCATCGTCCAGTCGGGTCGTGGCCCCCTTCCCTCAGAGCGAATACGATGTCGGCACCCTCGGCCCCCAGCAGCCCTTTCAGGGTGCGGCCGCCCAGATAGGGAAAGCCGACAGCGTCGTGCTGCACCTCGACGTCCACCACGCCGGCCACACCATCGCCGCGGCCGAGGGTGGCGTCGCTAAGAAGCGTGATCTGCAAGCGATATGCGTTCATCCGCGAAAACCTCCATGAAGCGGCACGTAGAAGTCCAGGGCCTCGATGACGTCGAAATAGCCGCAAACGCCCCTGTGCCAGCCCGTGTGCTTCAGCTCCGGCTGTCCGGGAATCGGCGGCAGCGCGGCCGCGATGTTGCGCAGGAAGATCTGGGTCGCGTCTTTGCCCTCACGCAACGCGTCACGCAGGGCTTTGACCTTGTTGCGCCGGCCGGCCCATTCTCCGTTCTGGCGCTGGAACTCGTACGTGAGGTCGAAAAAGGTCCGCCATGAACGCCAATCTTGGCTCGGGTCGTTCAGACGTAACGGGCGCATCAGCAAAGTGCCCTCACGTGCCGTGTATTCCCTCTCCCGGATATCCTTCAGTGGCAGCACCAAGCCCGCTACAGCGAAGTGCCAGTCCACGGCGGTGACGCCTGGTTCGCCCCTGTTGGTCCGCTCCTTGATGTATGCCTTGGCCGACTGGCAAAGGTCGTCCGCTAACTCATAGGCCCGCGAGAAGGGGTAATGGGTCTTGACCACGGCCACGCCAGCGCGGGCATAGGCTGGAAAGCCTTCCGCCAGTTTTCCATCCACCCGGTCACCGTCAGCCAGGCGATGGCTGGCGTACTCGCTGAGATACCGGGCCGCGATCTCCAGGCCCAGCCGGCCCTCGGCCACGAAGGTGACGTCGTCACCGCCGAACACGATAGGCCGGAAGGGCAGATACTGGTTGCCCCAGATCGGCACCATTCCGCCTAGAAGCTGGTTGCCTTTGTCATCTCGCTCGATGTTGTCGGGCGCCAGCAACATGCCCACCGTGCGGTTTAAGGCTACGCTGGCTGCCGTCTGCACTGACTCCGAGAAACGGCGCAGAGCCTGCACGTAGTTGGTGTTGTCCTCAGGATGGGGGAACTTCGCGCCTATGGCCTTGATGCGCTCGCCCATGCGGTTGCCGTCGGCGTGTACCACGGCCAGGTAACTGGCTTCGCCCTTGCTTCCCAGCATGTCGAAGTCGTACACGAACTCGTAGCCCGCCAGCTTGATGCCACTGAGATGGCGCTTCAGGCGCTCCTTTCCGGCTTTCTCATTGCTCAACTTGGCGCTAACTTCGGCAGAGATGAGCCGGCGCTCCTCGTCGAGCGCGACAGCCGGAGCGCCTGTGAAGATACACGCCGCCGTCACGCTGAGTCCCATCAGCGGGACCGAGCGAGGCCTGTCAAGCTTGCGCTTCGCCAGGCCCCTATGCAGATCATGGTGCAGCTTCGCCAAGGCCTGCCCATGAGGATTGAAGCTTTGGCGCTTAAGGAGGACCTGCAGGCCAGGAGCTGCCGCGAGGATGCGCTGAGTCAGCCGTCGAGCGAAGGCATCTGCCCTATCGTCGTCGGCGAAGAGAATCATGGCGTTGCCGCCACCGGCATAGACCACTTCCGCGGCCAGGCCGTCGGCCACTAACGCCCGATCGGTGATGCGCCAGCGGTCTGGATGTATCGGATCCTGCTCCACGTTGTGGGGTTGCGGCAGCTCCTGGTACACCCAGTCGGTGGTGGCTTGCGTCACCAGTTCCGACGCGCCGATGTTCTGCGCCAACTGGTTGCTGCCGAAGACGTAGTCCTGGATGCCTGTGGCCTCCATGAGCAGCAGTATCTGTTGCGTCATTGTCCCTCCTTGTTGGCAGTCTCGAACCAGTTCTGCATGTATCTGTCCAAATGCGCCAGATGACGGGCGCCGAAGACCCGGAGCTTGCCTTCAGCGTCCCACGTTTGCTCGATCTCACGTTGCAGGGAGACTGTGTCTTTGACCAGGCACACGAGACCGAGTCTCGCCTCGTCGCCGCCCAGTTGTCGCGCACGGACAAATATCTCCAGTAGGTGCTCCTTGGCCTTTTCGGCATATTCAGTCACTATACAGGAAATGGCAAAAAGCTGATAGCCATACATGGCTGCCACGTCGATCTCAAACTTCCGCTGACCTGGCCGTTTCGGCTCAATGCCGATGCCAAAGTGCTTGATGCCTAGATCTGGTGCAAACTGAAGAAGCGCACCAAGAGTATACTTTTCCAGCCAATCAGACAGAAAGAACCCGCAGCAATTGCTCAGGCGATCGTTCTTGCATCCGATAGCTTTTGCCACGCCCTCCTCAGTCGCTCTACCACCACAGATGTCGTGAAAAGCCTGAACCACAGGCACAAGAGCCGGGAACTCAGACACCGTAGGAAGTCGTGGATCGCACTCAAGGTCACCAAAAGTGTTAAGCCAATCGCGCCACTGTGTAAAGCCATCCTTGAAAAGGTGTACCTGAGCTATTGCCTTGCAGAGTTCCGATACCCTTGGCATATCGCGAGGTGTCTCCAACCGATATCCGTGCATGGTGACGAGTTCCACCAGTCCCAACTCCACGGTTCGGCCGACGAGGAGCATTTGAGTGGGCGCATCCTTCTGGCGGATGACCATTTTCAGCGAGCGAGCATCCAGATAGCTATAGTAACCATCTGGGAAAGCTTGGCGCAAGGCGTGGTAGACATGGACGGCCATGGGCTTGGTGCCGCCCGAGTAGTTCAAGCCCACCGCGCTGGTAACTGGCAGTGGTCCGGTGATGATCTTGCAGAGCTTGGCCTCGATCTTCTTCCCGTCGACTTCGTCGATTTCCCGCAGGATGATGGAGGAGCCCGGTAGGCACTGTTCGAGTCGGGTCTTCAAGCGCCCGGCTACTTCACCGGTGCCTTTTTGGCCCGGCGTATGCAACAGGTAGATGGTGGCCTTGTCTGTTGCCAACAGGCAGGCAGCCACGTAGTTTGGCAGAGGATTGGTGCCGATGAGCAAGAAGAGAACGTCGGCCTGATAGGGTTGGAAGGCCGCCTTGTTCCCCGCGTCCATCTATAGACCACCTGCGAAACAACACAACGCGCCAACCGGATGGTATGCAAACCGATCCGCGTTGGCGCGCAGTAGACGCGAACTGAGGCTATGATAGTCAGGCCGAAGAAGAGAGGATGCTTTCACCGCCTTGGCCTTTCGACTGATGCAGAAGCGAAGCAAACGACACCGATATCCTCAGCATTATACCACATGTTCGGAGATGTGGCAACTTCACAAAAGGCTTTTCACAGACAGGCTGTTCTCTCAGCATGTGGATACCATCCCCCAGCTGGCAATGAAGGGCCAGCTTCTATTGCCGCACCGACTGTATGGACTCGGCATTCCGGTCGGCGTTATGCGACCAGTTTTTTGCCCCTTACGGACCCAAGAACCTGCCTTTCTGCGGCGATTTCGGTCTGTTTTGGCCGCATAAGACCCACTTGACGACATTGAGGATGTAGTGGTCCACAATCAGCCCCCCTTCCAAGCTCATGGTCTAGAGGTCGGCCCTCTCTCTGTCGCGCGTCTGCACTTCGGCCAGCAGGCGGCGCTCCATGGCATCCGGTTGATCAGTATCTTGTCTCCGTACTGCACGGGGTCCTTGTTCGACAAGTGCCCTTCGAGAGTCTCTATTCGCTCTTCCACATCACTGACACACCCACGTGCTGTGCAAACTACAAAGAGACTTATGTCCTAGACAAGTTCTCATCCTAGTGATATGCTTGGTTGGAGTTCGCTCTCCGTGCTGTGGAATGATGCATGATGTTCGTATTACAATTGGAGAAAGTATGCCCAACCGACTGACAGATGAGACCAGCCCCTACCTGCTCCAGCACGCCGACAATCCGGTGGAGTGGTATCCCTGGGGCGAGGACGCGCTGCAGAAGGCAAGGATCGAGGACAAGCCCATCTTTCTCAGCATCGGCTACTCGGCCTGCCACTGGTGTCACGTGATGGCCCACGAATCCTTCGAGGACGATCACGTGGCGGCGATCATGAACGAGCACTTCGTCAGCATCAAGGTGGACCGCGAGGAGCGGCCGGACCTGGATCGCATCTACATGAGCGGTGTGCAGGCGCTGACCGGCCGCGGCGGCTGGCCCATGTCGGTGTTCCTCACGCCGGATGGCAAGCCCTTCCACGGCGGTACCTACTTCCCGCCCACTCGCCGCTACGGGATGCCTTCGTTCACCGACGTGCTGCTGGCCGTGGCCGACGGCTGGCGCAACCGGCGGCAAGAGCTGATGGAGAGCGGCCAGCAATTGGTGAAAGCTATCGAGCAACAGAGCGGTGTGCACGCCGGCGCGGAACGTGAAGATGTGTCTCGGCAAACGCTGAAAACCGCAGTCCAGAACGTCTGGCAACGCTTTGACCATCGTCAAGGCGGCTGGGGCAAGGCGCCGAAGTTCCCCCAGCCCATGATCCTCGAGTTCCTGTTGCGCTATCACCGCGCCACGAATGACCCCTTGGCGCTGGAGATGGTCACCCAGACCCTGGAGGCCATGGCCCGCGGCGGCACGTACGATCAGCTTGGCGGCGGCTTCCACCGCTACTCGGTGGATGAGCACTGGTTGACGCCTCATTTTGAAAAGATGCTCTACGACAACGCCCAACTGGCCCGCGTCTACCTGCACGGATGGCAAGTGACCGGCAAGCCGTTCTACCGCACCATCGCCGAGGAGATCCTGGATTATGTCATGCGGGAGATGACCGGCCCGGCCGGCGGCTTCTACTCCACGCAGGACGCCGACAGCGAGGGAGAAGAAGGCAAGTTCTTCGTCTGGACGCCAGCCGAAATCCATGACCTGCTGGGCGCAGAAGCGGACGACTTCATGGCTGCGTACGGTGTCACCGAACGGGGCAACTTTGAAGGGAAGAACATCTTGGAGTACGTGGGGCACTCGGGCCAACGTGAGGAGCTGGTGGAGGCACGGCGCAAGCTGTTCAAAGCACGTGAGGAGCGAGTGCACCCTGGCCGCGACGACAAGGTGATTACTTCCTGGAACGGCCTGATGCTGGCCGCCTTTGCCGAGGCTGCGCGACCGCTTGAACGAGAGGACTACCGCCAGGTCGCCGAGCGCAACGCTGGTTTCCTGCTGCAGGAGCTCAGGACCTCCGACGGTCGCCTGCTCCACACTTGGAAGGCCGTCCCTGAGCAGAGTCGAAGCGACGGCGTGGCCAAGGTCAACGGCTACCTGGAGGACTACGCCCATCTCATCGAGGGGCTGCTGGAGCTATACCAGACCACCTTCGAGCCGCGTTGGTACGTGGTCGCCCGAGAACTGGCCGAGGTGATGATCGAGCACTTCAGCGCACCCGATGGCGGTTTCTTCGACACCAGCGACGACCATGAAGCGCTGATCGTTCGTCCCAGGGAGTTGCAGGACAACGCCGTGCCCTCCGGCAATGCCATGGCCGCGCTGGTGCTGCTGCGCCTGGCGGGGCTGGCCGTCGAGCCGCGCTACGTTGATCTGGCGCTGCACAGTTTGGGCCCGATGCAGCCGATGATGGCCGCCTATCCGCTGGGCTTCGGCCAATGGCTGACGGCATTGGGCCATGCGCTCTCGCACCCTCGCGACATTGCCATCGTGGGTGATCCTGATGGCAAGGACACCCAGGCCCTGCTGAAGATTTGCCGCACGGGCTATCGGCCACATCAGATCGTGGCGCTGGGCGCCCCTGACACCGCTGCGTCTGCCGTTCCCCTGCTGCGGGACCGCGGCCAGATCAGAGGGCAGGCCACCGCCTATGTCTGCGTGAATTTCACCTGCCGCCGGCCGGCAACGGACCCGGACGCGCTGCAGGCACAGCTCGAACAGGAGAGTTGAACATGCTACAAGAAGGCATAATGGCGCCCAACTTCACGCTCCCCGCAGACGGCGGCGGAGAGGTGAGCCTATCGGACTACCGCGGAAAGAAGGTCGTGCTCTACTTCTATCCCAAGGACAACACGCCGGGATGCACGACCGAAGCGTGCAACTTCCGCGATGACTATTCCCAGATCATCGCCGCTGGTGCGGCGGTGCTGGGCGTCAGTCCCGACAGCATCAGATCGCACGGCAAGTTCAAGCTCAAACTTAGCCTGCCCTTCGCCCTGCTGAGCGATCCCGACCACAAGGTGGGCGAGATGTACGGCACCTGGGGCGAGAAGAAGATGTTCGGCAAGACCACCATGGGCATCATCCGCTCGACCTTCATCATCGACGAGGAAGGCAAGATCATCAAGGTCTTCCCCAAGGTGAGGGTCAAGAATCACAGCCAGCAGGTGTTGGATGTGCTGAGGGCGTAGGATCCACAAGAACGCAGACGCTTTTTAGACTGTGGGTGATAGTGTGGTATAATCTAATCGCTTGTGGTCGGATACAGTGATCAGTCAGTGTCATCAAGTCAAGCGTAGTTTAGCCCCTTGTGGGCGTCTTGTGGCGGCAAAAACGGGCACAAGGCCCTATGCTACACCTTAGCTCAATGACATTGAGTGATCAGTGGTCGGTGATGAAGCGCACTCTGATCAGCGAGACCCAATCACTGAGACCTGATCACACCGCGCGCCAAGCATCCTCACCCTCACTCCACCATCAAATGGGGGATAGTTGGCCCGATCCAAGTACTCAACAACACAGGAGACAAGTATCGTGGCAGAACTCAGCGAACGCATTCAGAAAGCAGACTGGAAGAAAGAAAAGCACGTGCCGGTCATCGAGGCTCCGGACGAGGTGAAGGCGGGCGAGCTGTTCGAGGTGAAGGTCGGCCTGGGCAAGGAGATCGGCCATCCCAACACCACCGAACACCACATTCCCTGGATCAGCGTGTACTTCCATCCCGAAGGGGGCAAGTTCACCCACCAGTTGGGCCACTTCCAGTTCACGGCTCACGGCGAGGGGGTCAAGGGCCCCAACCAAGGCCCCGCCTACACCCACCACGCCATCACCTTCCTGGCCAAGCTCAACGAATCGGGCACACTCCACGCCCTGGCCCTGTGTAATATCCACGGCCTGTGGGAAGACAGCAAAGAAATCAAGGTAGTGGAGTAGCGAAGCGAAAGAGATCATCGGGATGGACGGGGCACAGGCCTGAGATCGGATTTGTGCCCCGTCTCTGCATCTTGCATGACCGCAGGTGAGTATGACAGGCACCTTGATCAACGTAGCGACCGTGCTGATCGGTGGCACTCTGGGCGCCCTGCTGGGCGAAAGGCTCCCCTCTCGCATTCGTCATATCGTGATGCAGGGGGTGGGGCTGGTGACGTTGGCAGTAGGAATGGGCATGGCCCTCGCTACCAGCAACTTCATTATCATGCTGGCCAGCATCTGCCTCGGCGGCATCCTGGGCGAATGGTGGCGGATCGAGGAGCGATTGGACGGCGCCGGCCAATGGCTGGAGTCCAAGGCTTCTCGCGTTCCCTTCCTGGCTCGCGGCGACTTCACGCGGGGCTTCGTCACCGCCAGCCTGGTCTTCTGCGTGGGCCCCATGACCATCCTGGGCTCGATTCAGGATGGCCTCACCGGCGATTACACCCTGCTGGCCATCAAGAGCGTGCTGGATGGCTTCGCCGGACTGGCCTTCGCCGCCTCTATGGGCATGGGGGTAACCTTTTCCGCTATCACCGTGCTGCTCTTCCAAGGCGCTCTGACACTGGGCGCTTCCCCCTTCCAGACCATCCTTACCGACTCGATGATCACGGAGATGAGCGCCACCGGCGGCGTAATCATCCTGGGCATCGGCTTTCTGCTGCTGGAGATCAAGCGGGTCAAGGTAGCCAGCTTCCTCCCCGCTCTGTTCATTGCCCCGATGCTAACGGCCCTCTGGGATAAGTGGGGGCCACAGTTGTAGTAGCCGAAGCACCTGGGACTTGCGCACAGGTCGAAGCATGACAGCGGACGCACGACGGGCGATGGACTCGTCATTCGCCGCTCGTCTTTCGTCAGCGCCCGTGATGCTGTGCTGTTGGCTCCAACTCTTCGGTACCTGGGAGGTCGTGCATGGGAGAACAAACTGTCCGCAACCTCACTGTCCACAACCTCTATGAAGCCTTCGTGGGAGAGGCGAAGGCTTACTTCCGCCTACTGGCCTACGCTGATGAGGCCCAGGCAGAGGAACTCCCCCAGATCACTGCCCTCTTCAGGGCGGTGGCCGAGGCCGAACGGATTCACGCCACCCGCAACCTCCAACTCCTGGGGGAGGTCGTCGTCCAAGACGCCGAGACCAACCTGCAGGCCTCTTTCGAGAGAGAAGAGAAGGCCGCTGACGTTTTCTATCCCCAGTTCGTCCGCGAAGCCGAAGAAGAAGGAGACCGCCGCGCGGCCATCTCCTTCAGCCAGGCCCGCGATGTGGAGGAGGAGCACGCATCCCTCTACAAGCGGGCCCTACAGCATTTGATCGCGGAAACCGCGCCGGTGTACCACGTCTGCCAGATTTGCGGCTATATCGCCGAGGGCGAGCCTCCTGAGCGGTGCCCCGTCTGCAACGCCACGCGGGAGCAGTTCAGGCAGGTGGCCTGAGGCTGGACACGTGTTGCTGATGGACGCCACATCTCGGGCTCTGCGCCGCATTCCTATCTTCGCCCACCTCTCTGACGAAGCGCTGGCTCGTGTCGCCAGCGTGGCTGTCCGCCGCGTCTATGCCCCTGGAGAAACGATCATCATCGAGGGAGACCCTTGCCAAGCCGCCTACTTCATCGCCGAAGGGCAGGTGCGTGTCTATCGCCTCTCTCTCGGCGGCCGCGAGCAGGTGCTGGTGCGGCTGGGGCCGGGCCAGACCTTCAACACGGTGCCCCCTTTTCGGCCCCGGGGCGTCAATCACGCCAACGTCGAGGCCGCCACCGAGACCACCCTCTACGCCATCGTCAGCGACGACTTCGGCCGGCTGGTAGGCGAATGTCCCAACCTGGCCCTGTCCATCCTGCAGGATTTCGCTGGCCGGCTCGACCACCTGACCAATCTGGTAGAGGACCTCTCGCTGCGCACGGTGCGGGGCCGGCTGGCTCGCTTCCTGCTGGAACATGCTGAGGCCAGCCAGGTCACCCTGCGCTGGACGCAGGATGAGATCGCCGCCCATCTGGGCACGGTGCGGGACATGGTGGGGCGCACGCTGCGGGCCTTCGCCGATGCCGGCCTGGTGCGCATGGATCGGCAGCGCATCGTGCTGCTTGATCGCGAGGGATTGGAGGCCGAGGCTGGACGTTGACCTGAAAGTGTTCTCTGCGAACCTCAGCGCGATTTGCGGGATTTGTCCATTCGTGACATCCGTGTTCAAGAACTGTCCGGTAGTGAGTTGATGAATGAGACTTTTGTCGTAGACAAACGGCTGTCTTTGTGCTATAATAGGGCAGAAAGGTGGCCGTAGTGAGCCATCCGGCGGCGTACGCCTTGCGCTCACGAGTATACCCTGCACTCTCCTGAGTCACTCACCCTGAGTCTCTTATTGAGTCACCCATAATGAAGCACTGTTTGCTCTGCTGGCTGAGGAGGAGATGCAGCACAAGAATCTCGTGGAGACGCTCTATGAGCAGATCGTATGTCAGGAGATCCGAAGCTTTGCAGAGAGGTTCAGTAGCGTAACACATTTCCGTACATCAATAGACAACAAGGAGAACACACCATGAAAAAGTACGAATGCCTGGCTTGTGGCTACATCTACAACCCAGAGGTAGGCGATCCCG
>CAZPMV010000104.1:0-9956 GCA_964587335.1 uncultured Anaerolineales bacterium | reverse complement strand
AGAGGTGTAGTGACCTACCGCAAAGGTGGGTGCGTCTGGAGGACATATCCCCGCCTGCCTATAGTGTAACAGTGTGCAACGCGGGAGGTCAAACGAGACATTTCACTTGACACACTGAAACATTTGTTTTATAATGCAACTGCCAGCCAGTCGAGAGACTGGTAGGGGGTAACGGAACCAACCCGTTTTTTCGGGCGTCTGTGGCAAAACCGTTACCCCGACCCCGAAAGAGCGGGTTTTTCTTTGACAAGCGGCCACCTTGGAGAACTCGCGGGATAGCAGACCGGCTGGGCGGCCGCCGTCTCCCCGAAAGGGTTTGCGACTAAAGACGGACTAGCCCAGTCCCTTAGCAGATGCGGGTACGAGCAAGACGTTGACAAGTGCGAACGGGTCTCGAAAGAGACTAGGTCAATGGCTAGCAAGAGCCATTCGACTGAGTTACTTCAGCGACATCGTCGCTAAGCTGGATCGGGATGGGGGAAGAGATACGGAAGTAGGAGGGGGAATGCCTTGGGGACCGAGGTTTAAGGAGGTCGCACAATATCAGACGTTCTTCAAGAGAGAGGTGGCTTCTGCTCAGATTGAACGAGCGAGACGTCGCACAATGCTGGAAAGATGAGATACAGGGGAGTATGTAAGTAGGAGGACGGAGCAATGGTGGCCCCGATCAACGTGAGGCTTGAGATTCCTACAGTCTGCGTACCAGATTGGCAACGACAGGCTCAGGAATGGAGAGACTTGAATAGAGAGGTCAATGGGAATCCCGGGTTTTACCCACTGACCATTAAGTTTGGATACATGCTCGGTGTCATACACGACATCTGTGAGTGCGTTGCTTGTCTGCTTCGGGACGCCCAGTTTGCCCGGCGGACGAGCTACATCCCGGCCTATCTTCTATTCGCATCGGGGGTTGAATTGCTAGGCCGGTGCGTGAGCGGCGAATCCAACCCTGGAACTGGTACATTGAGATCAGGCTTGAAGTGGTTGGCAGATCCCCGCTTTCCGCACTATGAACAGGTTGTACAATCAACAGAGCTTATCAGTACTCGTCAGAGACGTTACACCATAGAAAAACTGGCCCAATTGAGGAACTTTGCTGCTCACGGACAAGCCGCGTCACCGTTTTATACAGTCGACTACCAACTCGTCGATGAATTGCGACCACTTCTCAGGGACGGTCTCGAGAACTACTGGGCCCGGTTGCAGGAAGATGATGTTTGCTGCAACAGGCTGGCCTCGGCGAATGTGGTCCGACTGCGTGAATGGCCTGTCCTGAAGACCTGGCAGCTGCTGCAGGGAAATGAGCGAGTTGGTTACCATCGATCAATCACCGAGCTGTTTGACAGATTCGAGCAACTGTTCAAGGTATGAGACGTGTACAGCTCGCCACTGCGTCACAGCGTGCACAAATCACGAGGACAATCTACCTCCTCCCCCGCACCTTCATCACCAACCGACCCACCGGCGAAAAGCGGTGGTGCTGCACCTTGACGTGGGCCTCGGCCAGGTGCATGTACATTTGTGTGACCTCTAGCGTCGCATGCCCCAAGATCAGCCGCAAGGTCATGATGTCCCCTCCGTTGATTGGGTACCTCACGGCAAAGGTATGCCTAAGCAGGTGCGAATGAAGCCTTGGCACGCCCGTCCTTTTCCCCAACCTCTTGATTGCCTGAGCTAGGCCGCTGTAGGTAAGTGGCGAACCATCGGTGGCCAAGATCAACTGTTCAACGCCCTCGTGAATCGGCTCGGGCCGGAAGGTGTGGATGTAGCGCAGCAGTGCCTTCTTGGTCGTTGACCCGAAAGGCAGGATCCGCTCCTTGTCTCCCTTTCCCAGCACCTTGAGGTAGTCTTGCTCTATGTAGGTGTTGGCCAGGTGTAGTGACCCCCTAGAGCTGAAGGCAGCCATCAAAACCGCCTCTGCGGAATAGCCCAGCTATGGCTATCGCCGCATCACTGCCCAGTTGCTCCGCCAGGGATAGCAAGTCAATCACAAACGCATACGGCGGTTGATGCAGGAGTTAGACTTGTAGATCAAGCCCAAGCGGAAGAAGCGGCAAACAACGTATAGCCAGCATGATTTCACACGCTGTCCCAACCTGGTGCTGGTGCTGGATGTCGTACGCCCAGATCAAGTCTGGGTATCGGACATCACGTACATCCGTCTTCTTCACGACTTTGTCTACCTGGCAGTGATCATGGACGTATTGACCCGTTGCATCCGGGGCTGGCATCTGGGGCGTGGGCTGGATCACACCCTGACCGCTCTACAGCGAGCGCTGGCCAGGCATCCTGCACCAGAGATTGATCACTCTGAGCAAGGTGTGCAGTATGCAGCCACTGCTTGCATCCAGGCCTTGCAGAATGCTCATGTCCAGATCAGTATGGCCGATGTAGGATCTGCTTGGCAGAATGGCTACATCGCAGCCTGGCCATGCGCTCAGTCAAATCACTCCCCCTTCTCTGGCGATTGCGGCTCGTTCAGTGCGTCGAGCAGGGCCAACAGCTCCTCGTTAGGCGGTATGTCGCTCATGGAGTGCCCGTAGTGGACGTAGCGGGCACTGCCCGACCGGTCCACTAGAAGTTGGGCCGGCATACGCCCCATCTTGAAGAGCTTGATCTCCTGGCCATACAGCTTCAATACCGAGTGTTTCGGATCGGGCAGCCCTACGAACGGCAGGTCATTGTCACGCCAGTAGCGATGGAAGTCATCAGGTCCATCCGGACCGACGACCACGATCTCCGCGCCCCGAGCCACGAACTCATCATAGTCTTGACGCAACTGCGCCATGTGCCGTTGGCAGAAAGGTCAAGAGAAGCCGCGATTGAATACCAGGAACACGTGTTTCTGGTCTTGGTAGTCCGAAAGCCGCACAGCATCCCCGGCGAAGCTCTTAAGCGAGAAGTCGGGTGCAGCCGTGTTAATTTCCACTCTCCCAGCCATGTTATCTCCTCTCTATTCCTGCATCATCTGAGCTATTCACTGCAATGCAGACAGGAACCCCGAGGCAGCCTCCAAAAAGGCTTCCGGGCACTCCTCGTGCGGCACGTGGCCGCAGCCTTCGAGGACCGCGAGTTGTGCGTTGGGCAGCTCGGAAGCCAGGCGGATGCTGAACTCCGTAGGCACAATGCGGTCGTCGTCGCCCGTGATTACTAGAGCAAGAAGTGTCAGTGCATGCAACCTGGCGGCGGACCTGACCCGAGGTCAGGTCAATCTCGCAGCTGAAGCCAGACGGCAGCGTCGCTCCGGCGTCGAATCGGTACACCTCGTGCGCGAAGGTCGCAGCGCACCCGCCTGGATCGCCATGCGCCTCCAGCGCTACCACGTCCACGCTACCTCCACAGCAAGCGCACCCAAAGCCGCGCCCCGTAAGCCCCAGATGGCATCGGCGATGATGAACACCAGCGGGGGCAGGATGGAGTCGATCAGGTTGCTGCGCCCACCCAGCACGGTGCGCAACTCTTCCCCGATCTCCCGCAGTTTCGCTGCCATCACGTACTCCCAAGGTACTGTCCTACAAGACCAGGATCACGCCGAAGATGATCTCCACGATCACGCTGATGATGTTCGACCGCTCCAGAGACTTGTCCAGGAACATGGACACCGTGCGCACCGCGGCAACCACCAGGTAGGTGATGCCCAGCATCAGATACATCCCCGGGTCGTTGAACACCAGCGGGACAACGCCCAAGGCCACGAAGAACCCTCCCAGCACGGCCCGGATCTCCGCGATGCCGCGCCCGCCATTGGGGCTGAGCCCCGTGAACCCCGTCACCGAGCGGGGGGCGATTAGTGACACCAGTCCAGTGACAATCGTACCCACCGCCGCGATGATCTTCAGTACCTGAAACACCATGATACCTCTCCCGAATCGTTATGTCTATAGTATTGTGTGTGAGCTTCTCTACGCCAACCGTCGCCCGCGCCGCCTGTGAAAGACTGCCCCCACCACCGTCATGAGCCCCACCAGGCCCACGGCCACCCAGGCTGCGATGGCCACCACCGGCGTGCCCGCGTGCTTGACGGCGATACCGGCAAAGGCCCAGATCAGGACCAGCATGTAGGCGATGTCGCCGCGCGTCAGGCTCACCAACGAACCGATGACCGTTGCCGCACCTAGCATGATCACCGTCCAGATCTCAGGGCTGATGCCCCAGCCGCTCCAGTTGAAGTAGTCCAGCACCGAGGTGACGTTAGCGATAGTGGCCACGGTGATCCAGCCCAGGTAGATGCTGAAGGGCACCTGCACCAGCCATGTCTCGGCTGCGCTCACCTTCGTGCGGCCGGTACCCAGACGCAGATAGATGGCAATCAGCGCCAGCAGAAGCACGATCATGGCCACGAGGCTGAACGGGAAGATCTGGAAGTGCCACAGCACCAGCCACACGGTATTGGCCAAAGCGCTGAGGACGAACAGATAGCCGACGCGGCGCAGGCGCGGATTCTCCCTCTGCGAGCGCAGAGCTTGGTAAATGATGAAGAAGAACAGCGCTCCGTAGATCACGAACCAGATACTGAACACATAGTCCGCGGGCGTGAAGTAGACCGGGAAGAGATCGGAGATCTCGCCCGTCGTCAGCCCGCCCAGTGGCAGCGTCGCCGCCAGTGAGTTGATAGCGAAGGTCAC
This sequence comes from uncultured Anaerolineales bacterium, assembly GCA_964587335.1. Lineage (GTDB taxonomy): Bacteria > Chloroflexota > Anaerolineae > UBA3071 > UBA3071 > UBA3071. Next base: position 5,331 of record CAZPMV010000104.1, on the reverse strand, counting down.
GACCAGTGCTACCACATTGATCCATTGTCTTGCGGTATCTTTTCTCATGTCCCTACTCCTGTTATGCATACTCTGATAGTGTGCCCCAGGTCTCCACCCGATCGTGGCGAGCCGTGGCAGCGTGAAAGCGCACCTTGATGGGTGCCTGGTCCAGGTGCGGTTGAGCGTCAAGAAGCCCTCGGTCCCCACAGCGAAAGGCCTCCAGCACTAGCGGCAGCTCGCGGCGAAAGATCTGATAGCGCCAGTACGCTGGGCCCAGTACCACACCGCCGCTCACGTGACAGTGCACATGAAGCGCAAGACCTTCTGTGTCATTCCGCCACTCCGCTAGCACCTCGTCCCGCATGAGGCGTGTGTACCAACTCGAGATCTGTGCCTTGTCGTACTCACGCCCAACGGTGAGAAAGAGATCACCGGTCGAGTCCGAGTGGGTCAGGGTGTAGCGGCGCGGCATAGCCCGCTTGTCTGCCGTGGTGCCGGATGCCATCCGTACGTGCAGCTTCTCTGGTAGCAGGCGCCTCATCGGACCTGCGCCCCTATCGCCTGCGTGCCTGGGCTCTCCTCCAGCGCCGCGGCACATTCCTCCGCCTCCTGCGACACCCGTCTCAACAAGGAAGAGAAGATCACGGCGTGGGCGGGATAGGTCAAATACCAGTACAGCAAGCCCAGAAACCCCTTGGTCTCCACAAACAGCGTGGGCACAAGAAGCGTTCTGCCGTCGGCCTCTTGTTGGACCTCAAACTGCAGCCAGAGGCACCCGAGCATCTTCCCTTCGTACCGTGGACGCAGCATCCTCCCCCGTTGGACGGCCTCGACCCGCATGAAGTCCACCGCATCGCCCACCTTTACCTCGCGCGACGCGTCGCTCACCAGCACCCGCACAGCATAGCCTGCGTCCAGCAGGCGGGGCAGAAGCTGCCCACCTATGTACCCGGTCGCGCCGGTGACTAGAATACGGCTATGGATCATGCTAGGCCCTGTTCCCCAGCCAGAAGCGTTTCCAGTCGCCCTGACTCCTGTACAGGGCGATGAGAGCATACAGACTGGCGGTAAAGTTGCCCAGGATGATGATGGCCACAATCCAGATGATGGAGCGCAGGACCGACTTCTCCCGGTACACTACCCAACCGGAGAAGAGCATGAACCCCACATAGACGTCCACCAGGGACACTTGGCCCCAGGGCATACGCAGGAGCATGCTCCCCTCTCCCGAGAAGTCGCCCACCGTGAACCCGTAGATGAGTATGCCCCCCATGGACAGCATGCCCAATATGGCTATGGCTTTGGCAGCTTTCATAGCCCCCTACCTCCATTCCTTCACTTCGTGGATATCATGAAGGCTCATGCCTCTCCCGATCAGCGACTTTCTCCAGCCGGCTGGCCAGCCAGTTGAGGATCGGTTCCCCCCGGTCATCAAGGTGCAGCGAGGCAGCCTGCTGGTACGCCTGCAGGTATCGCGGCAGCAAGTTGTCTGGCAGGCCGAGATTGGCCAGCAACCCCTCGATCCAATCCACGCAGGGATCCATGCAACCCAAGTCGCACAGGCTTAGCGCCGCGGCCAGATAGCTGGGCAGCTGCTGCATGGCTACGGCCAGGTGCTCGCCTCTCATGCTCAGGCCCTCAAGGAACCGTCCTATCTCTGCCTCGATGAGCGGCCTCTGTTCGCGGTAGTGGGTCAATGCCTCCAGGCGCTCCGGAGTCAGCGGTTCAGCCGGCGGCGGCAGTGGCGTGCCCAGCAACGCCTCCACTCTCTCTGGCACGCGCTCCAGATGTTCGCCCAGGAAATGTCCCGGGATGCGGCTACGTAGCTGGGGGATGCGATTGAACACCCAGCCCCCATAGGCCGTGGTCACCCCTTCTCTGTGAAGCAACGTTGCCATCTCCAGCAGAGTGGCCGCAGTCGGCAACTGCTGGGCGGCCGAGATCACCATATCCGGACGGTGACCGGCTACGGTCTCCCCCAATCGTGCCAGCGGGACATCTGCGCCCAGGTGGATGACGTTCCATCCTCGCCTGCGCAGCAGGAGAGTGGCCAGGAGCAGGCTGAAACCATGGCGTTCTCCCGGCGGTCCGGCCGCCATGATGAGCTCCCTGCGGGAAGACGGCGGGCTGGCCACAATCAGCGCCTCTACCCGACGCAGGGCCGATTCGGTGGCGAAGTGCTCCTGTTGTATTGTGGCCTTTCCCGCGTACCACAGGTCGCCGATCTGAGACAGCCCCTGCTGGAGCACACTGGTGACGGCGGTGTCTGGATCGAGAAATGCCGAGGCCTCAACCACGATCTGATCCGCACGAGCCTCGTCAAAGGACAGGCAAGCCTCGATCCAAGCCTGACGCAGCGCGTCAACAGTAGCACCTGTAACAGCGGCCGGCGGCTCAGGACTGGGCGCGGGCCCCAGAGGATCCTCTCCATCGGCTGTGAGCTGCTTCCACAGCTCCACAGCCCTGCTGATGCTCAGGCCCTCCCCCTGGCGGCTGGCCAGCCACTTGATGATCTCCACATCCCACTGCGAGTAAAGGCGATGGCCTCCTTCCGATCGCTGTGGCTTTGGCAGGCCATAGCGTCGCTCCCAGGCTCGCAGCGTGTGGGCTTTCAGCCCGGTCTTCTCCACTGCCGCTTTGAGGTTGAACATGGGTGTTTCATAGGTCATGGGCGGCTCTCCATCACACTGCCGCTTGAGCCCCGAGGGGCTTCCTCACCCACTCGTACCTCGCTTTCGTGGGAACCAGGGCACGAAGGCGCTGGTGCTCTCCACGTATTCCCGGTAGCCGGGCTTCGTCCTTGACAGCGTCTTTTCCAGCAGAGTCACCCCGGAGACCCTAAGCAGAAGAAGGGTCATGACGATCGGACTGAAGATCGTCCACCATCCGCCGGCGGCGGCAGCGATGAGATAGTAGGCCCACCACTGCGTGGCATCGCCGAAGTAGTTGGGATGGCGGGTGAAGCGCCAAACACCGCTGTTAAGCACCTTGCCTTTGGTCTCGGGGTTGGCCCTAAAGCGGGCCATCTGCAAGTCCCCAGCCGCCTCGAAGGTGAAGCCTACCAGCCACACAGCAACAGCCAGGAAGTCAAGAGCGGTCAGCCTGTCCGGTGACGCTCCCCAGTGAGCCGCCAACAACGGCGCGGAGATGATCCACATAAGCGCTCCCTGCAGCACGAAGACCTTGAAGTAGCTGCGCCACCACCATGGCGCGCCCGCCTCCTCGCGCCACTTCCGGTAGCGGAAGTCCTCTCCCTTGCCCCAATTGCGCCACAGCAGGTAGAGCCCCAGCCTGAGCCCCCATATGGCGACCAGGATACTGATCAGCCATTTGCGAGCAGGGAAGCCTTCCGGCGTCAGCGCGAAGTAGACCCAATTGGCGATCACGAAGCCAGGACCCCAGAACGGGTCCACGATGCTCGAATCCTTCAATAGGAGGCTGAGGAGCCACAGAAGGGTCATCAGCCCCATGATGATGGCCAAACCTAGTCCGTACATCGCGATCACAGACATGTCATTCCGTCCTTTCGTGATAGAATAGCGGATAGCCTCAGAGCCTGCCTCCGCCTGACTGCACGGCCACGAACCCGACCGCCCCCGGACCCACATGGGCACCGATTACCGGCGTGACCTCCGCCGACAGGACCTGTTTCCCCGCTGGGAAGAGGTGGATCGCCTGCCGGTGCAGTGCCTCCGCTCGGTCGGGTGCGTTGGTGTGCACCAGTGCCAACTGCTCCAGCGGCCCGAGATCGCTGACCAGCCCGATCAAACGCTCGATGGATTGTCTCCGGGTGCGCACCTGCTCCAGGTCCATCTCGCCACGATGCATCTTGAGCAGCGGCTTAATGCTCAGCACCGAGGCCAGGCCCCACTGGAACCGGTTCAGGCGGCCGCTGCGGCGCAAGAACTCCACGGTGTCCAGCGCTGCAAAGGAATGGGTACGTGCCCCCTGGTCCTCGATCAGGGCGACGATTTGTTCCATCGACGCGTCCGCAGCAGCGGCCTCGGCTGCGGCCAGCACCTGCAGGCCCGTGCCTAGCGTGAGCTGCCCCGAGTCAAACACCGTCACGGGCACCGCCGCCTGCTGCGCTCCCAGGCGGGCCGAATTAAGCACAGCACTGAGATTGATCGATATGTGGATAGAGAGGATCTCTGTGACCCCTTCTTTGGCGAGACGGTCATACGCCTCCCGAAACTTGCCCTGTCCCGGCACTGACGTCGTCGGATGGCGGGCATACCCTGACAGGTTCTCGTAGAAATCCTGGCGAGACAACTCGACGCCATCGGTGTAGCTCTCGCTGCCGATGTTAATGTACAGCGGGACGACACTGATTCCATACCGGGCGATGATCTCCTCCGGTAGATCGCAACTGCTATCGGTCACGATTCTAACGCTCATTCCTGGCTCCTCCGCATTGCTGCAGCCATGACCCATCACCCCGGTACCGAACTACCGATTCCCGTTACCTACCACCCCATCCACCAGTCGTAGATCACGGTTCCAGGATCCCAACTTCCTGGAACTGGCTGACAAGGTAATAGGCCTCCACTCGCACCTGTATCAGGGCACACGTGATCGACGCGGCGAAGGTGGCCAGATGTGGATGCCTGCGCAGGAAGAGGTCCATGGCGTCTCTTCTGGCCTGCCCTTGTAGCTCTTCAGCACGCCCCACCGCTGTGACAGCCACCGCATCGGTGAGGTCAGCAGCATCATTTGACCTGTTGTCCACCAGCATCGCCGTCCGCACGTTGGCCGCCAGGTTGGCGAACTTGCGCGTCTCCCGCTCGGTGACGAAGACCAACCGCCGCAGATCGTCGGAGGCCGCGAAGGCCATCAGGCTGAGGTAGGGCTGCTCGTCGCTCTGGGTGGCCAGCACGGCAAATCTCTGGCGGCCCAGAAGCTCGACGAGCCGCGCCCTGACCTTCTTAGCAGATGTCATGGTTCCCCTGCCTCAACAGCAAGCCCACGAGAATGTGGGTCTTCAGCTTCATCATTACACCGGTCGCAGCGTGCCCGCCCAGATCTGCCAGGCCAGCGCCGTCTTAGCTGCCAGGCTGAGCACGATGTACATGCGCTCTCCGAACAGGTAGTTCTTCCACGGCCCCACCTTCTTGTACTGCAGGAACATGTTGACGGCGAAGGTGTTGAAGAAGGCGAAGATCGTAGGGATAATCGCATAGACGAACGCTGGCGGTTGCGCGTTTTCGGCTGCCAGGGACCCGTAGAAGTGCATGAAGATGACGATCCAGGGCACGATGCCGGCGAAGACCCCATAGATGAACGACGTCCAGTTCGTTCGCTCCGTGTACTGGTTGTGTGTCTCCATCATGATGCCGAACAGGTTCATCG
>CAZPMV010000103.1:0-10114 GCA_964587335.1 uncultured Anaerolineales bacterium | reverse complement strand
TTCAACGGATATTGTGGTTCTCATAGATTATCTCCTAACATTGTAAATTGGTAAATTGGCAAACTGGTAGATTGGCCTCTCCCAGTCTACCAATCTACCAGTCTGCCACCTCATACCGCCCACTCCCTCCGCATTGGGTTGGGTCCTTTCTCCTTCATCGCCTCGGTCATCTGCGTCACCGTCTCGGCGAAACGCCCCCCCTCGGAGGCGCTTATCCAGCGCAGCCAGACCCGGTCCTCGTCGAAGCCAGCGTTCTTGAGGATCTCCTTCAGGGCGATGATGCGCCGCCGGGCCTTGTAGTTCCCCGACTGGTAGTGACAGTCGCCAGGATGGCAGCCGCCGATGAGGACGCCGTCGGCCCCGTCCAGAAGAGGCTTGAGCACGTATGTGGGGTCCACTGAGCTGGAGCACATCAACCGGATTATGCGCACGTTGGGCGGGTACTGGATGCGCGACGTGCCCGCCAGGTCAGCCCCCGTGTACGTGCACCAGTTACACAGAAAGGCCACAATCTTTGGTTCGAAACTGTCTGTCATATTGCTTCCTTGAGGGTTGGTAACCAGGTAGACCGATACAGAATATACCTCTATTATCACTCACCAGGCGTCGCTCATCGCGTCCAGCATCCTATAGACCTGCGCTGTCCCGAACCCTTTCTGCTGGCTGGCCTTGTTGGGACAGGCGGTGATGCACGCCCCGCAGCCCTGGCACAGCACATCGATCACCTCAGCGCACGTTGCCCCTGGCTCCAGCACGCGGGCGCCATACGGACAGGCCTCAACACAAAGCCCACAGGCCGTACACAGACGCGGATCGACACAGGCAACAATCGGCGTTGCATCCAGTTGATCTCTGGCGAGCAGGCTGACGGCGCGCACGGCCGCGCCCTGTGCCTGTGCAATCGTCTCATCCAGAAAATGCGGCGAGTGCGCCAATCCACACAAGTACACCCCATCTGCTGCAAAATCCAGCGGTCGCAACTTGACGTGTGCCTCCAGGAAGAAGCCATCCTCGCTCAATGGCACCTTGAGCCGTTGGCCAAATGCTTCGTTGTCCACGTTCGGCTCAATGCCAGCGCTGAGCACGACAAGGTCCGCACCAATCGTGAATGTCTCCTCCTCCGGTTGTACTATCACGTCCACGCGCAAGGGAGTAGAGGAAGTAGATGAGGTGGCCGACACCTCGGGCTTGTGGTTCTCGTCGTACTGCAAGAAGACCACGCCCTTGCGCCGCGCCTCGCGGTAGTAACGCTCCTTGAAGCCGAAGGTGCGGATGTCGCGATAGAGGATATACACTTGTGTCTCTGGGCTACGCTCCTTGATCGCCAGCGCGTTCTTGATCGCCTCCGTGCAGCAGACGCGAGAGCAGTAGGGGTGTTCCTCGTCGCGGGAGCCCACGCACTGGATCATCACTACCCTGGTTGGTAGATTGGTAGATTGGTAGGTTGGTGGGTTGGTAGGTTGGAAATCGGCTTCCCAATTTCCCAATCTCCCAGTTTCCCAACGTACCAGCATTTCCTCAAGTTCCCGCTGCGTGACAACCCCAGGATGCTCGCCGTAGAGGTACTCCTGCGGCTCAATCTCTCGTGCGCCCGTCGCCACCACGACCACGCCGTGCTGCACTTCTTCCTGCTGCCCATCGGCCAGCATCACCATAGTGCGATACTGCCCCAGGTACCCGCCCATGTCCACGACTTCAGCGCCGGTCAGAACCGAGATGCGCGGACTGGCCAACGCCGCCTGAATCGTCCGCTTCAGAAGCGCCTGCGGGTCAGCATTCTGGTCATTTGTCATCTGCGATGGGTCATTCGGCAGCGCCGTGTAGATATGCCGCAGGTTCCCCCCTAACTCTTCCTCCCGCTCGACCAACGTCACCTCAAATCCCTGCTCGGCAATGGAGATTGCTGCTGTCATTCCTGCCAACCCTCCGCCGATGACCAGCGCGCGGTGGTTCACGTCGAAGACGCCGCGATCGAGAGGACACAGTTGCCGTGACTTGGCCACTGCCATGCGCATCAATTCCTTTGCCTTCTGCGTTGCGCTCCCGTGGTTGTCCCTGTGTACCCACGAGTCCTGCTCCCTGATGTTGGCCATCTGGAACAGATGTGGGTTGAGCCCGGCTCCGCGAATCGTCTCCTGGAACAGAGGCTCGTGTGTGCGCGGCGTACAGGAGGCCACTACCACCCGGTTCAGCCCGTACTCCTCAATGAGCTCCTGAATGCGCTGCTGCGTGTCCTGCGAACAAGTGTACAGGTTTTCCTCGGCGTAGGCCACATCGGGCAAACCCGCGGCGTACTCGACTACCTCGGGCACGTTCACCACGGCGCCGATGTTGGTACCGCAGTGGCAAACGAAGACACCCACCCGAGGGTCTTCGTCGCTCACGTCGTGCTCTTCTGGCCAGACGCGCTCCTCCGTCAACGTGCTGCGCGCGTCGGCTAGCAGCGCCGAGACCTGAGCCGCCGCGCAAGAAGCCTCGACCACCGTCTCCGGGATGTCCTTGGGCTCGCTGAACGGCCCGGCGACGAAGATGCCTGGCCTGGTCGTCTGTGCTGGCTGAAGGGCGGGGGACTCGGCGAACCCGTATTCGTTGACTGCGACTCCCAGTCGCTGGGCCAACTCACGCGTGCCCTCCGGCGGCTTGAGCCCTACCGAGAGCACCACCAGATCGAACTCTTCCTCGACGTTGTTGCCGTCGCCGGTGGCGTACCTGACCCGCAAGTTGTCCTTCCCTGGCACATCCGTGACCATGCTGACCATACTGCGCACGTAGCGCACGCCGTGTTCCTGTTCGGCCCGATTAATGTAGCGCTCGAACCCCTTGCCGAAGGAGCGGATGTCCATGTAGAAGATGACCGGCTCGATGTTGGAGTCGTGTTCCTTGGCAATGACGGCTTCCTTGGTGGCGTACATGCAGCAGACCGAGGAGCAATATCCCTGGTCACACGAGATGTCACGAGAACCGACGCACTGGATGAAAGCCACCTTGCGCGGATGCTCACCGTCGGAGGGACGCCGCACCTCCCCCCCCCATGGCCCGGAGGCTGAGAGCATACGCTCGAACTCGATGCTGGTGACGACGTTGGGCAGCCGCCCATATCCCAACTCCGGCCGGATGTCGCCGGGCATTGTTTCCGAGCCCGGCACCAGCACGACCCCGCCCACGTTCAGTTCTATGATCTCCTCGCGCATGTCGAGGTCAATGCAGCCTTTGTGGCAGGCATCGACACACTGGCCACATTCGGAGCAGACGCCGCAGTTGAGGCAACGAGCGGCCTCGGCAAGGGCCATGCTCTCCGTGAAGCCCGTATCCACCTCGATGAACTGTTTCGCCCGTTCACTCACCGGCAACATGACACGCGGTTGTCGAGGTTGAGGGACGATGAGGCCCTGTGCAACCTTCGCCCGTACTTCCTCTTTGGACCATTTCGCCACTGGCACGGCCCGACGCTCCGGCTGCGCCAGGGGCTCGCCCTGAAGATAGCGATGGATAGAGGTAGCCGCTTGATGCCCCCGGGCGATGGCGTTGACGATGAAGCCTGCCCCTGGCTTCTCGCCTGGCCCAGCGAAAATGCCGGGAATCTGGCTTGCCAACGTCTCGGGGTCGCCCAAGTAAGCGCCGGATGGAGAGTCCATATACCACAGATCGGACGACTGTCCGAGTGCTCGCACCACTGTATCCACCCCTAGGAACTGCTCCGTGCCCGGGACCGGCACGACGGTCGGGCGTTTGTCCGGACCACGCGGACCGGGCCGCGCCTCAGCGTACTCTAGCCCCATCACCTGGCCATTCTCTCCGAGAACGCGAGTAACAACCACCTTCTGGATCAGCCGGACCCCTTCGGACTCTGCCTCGTCCCGTTCCCAGCCATAGGCTGGCAACTCGCCCCGGCTCCGGCGATAGACGAGGTGCACTTCCTCAGCGCCCAGCCGGAGGGATGTAGTTGCCGCATCCACTGCAGTGATCCCGCCCCCGACTACCGCCACCCGCTTCCCCAAGTCGGGGAAACGACCCAGGTTGACATCGCGCAGCAGGGAGATGGCCGAAACAACACCTTCCAGATCCTCTCCCTCAATGCCAAGGCGCGGATCGCCGTACACGCCGACGGCCAGGTAGACGGCGTCAAACTCATCCTCCAACAGTCGCTCAGGGTCGGCCACAGGCGTGTTGAGCCTTAGTTCTACTCCCAGGGCCAGTATGTCGGCGATGTCCCAACGTAACATGTCCTTGGGAAGACGCTGCTCAGGGATACCAAAGCGCATCATTCCCCCAGGCTCGGGCAGCGCTTCAAAGACGGTCACCCCGTATCCCTGCTTGATCAGGTCCTGAGCGGCAGTGAGACCCGCGGGCCCGGCCCCCACAATAGCGATATGCTCCTTCCGAGTCCGCGGCGCCGGCTCAGGGGGCGGATGGTGACCCAGGTAAACCTGGTCGCTCACAAATCGTTTCAGCGCCTCGATGGCCACCGGCTCATCCACCTGACGCCGCGTACACCTACCCTCGCACGGGTGATGGCACGTGCGACCACACACACTGGGAAACGGAATGCGGTCCCGAATCAGTTGCAGCGCCTCGACGTAGCGCTGCTCTCGGATTAGAGCGATATAGCCCTGCACACTGACCCCTGCTGGGCAGGCGTCACGGCAGGGAGCAATGCCTCGCTTCTCGATGACGTAGGCGTTGGGCATCGCTTGCGGATAGAGTGTGTAGACCGCTCGCCGCTCGGATAGGCCGGCGTTGAACTGGTCGGAACAGATGATGGGACAGACTGCCGCGCAGTCGCCACAACCGGTACATTCATCCACGATGACGTAACGTGGCTTCTGACGCACGCGCGCCGTGAAGTTGCCCGGCTCGCCTTCGACACCCTCCAGTTCGGCGTAGGTCATCACTTCGATGTTGTTATGCCGGCCGCACTCCACCAACTTGGGCGAGAGGATGCACATGGCGCAGTCGTTGGTGGGGAACGTCTTATCGAGTTGTGCCATCGTGCCGCCGATGGCGGGGCTTCTGTCCAGCAGGTACACCTTGAACCCGGCTTCCGCCAAGTCGAGCGATGCCTGGATGCCTCCAATGCCAGCGCCAACGACCAGCACCGCACCGACCTTGCCGTTGTTATTCTCACCGTTATTCTCAGAGGACTTCGTCGCCATCTCGTCTCCTAAACCTTAGAACTTGTCAGCCATTAGCTGCCAGTAGTTAGCAGTCGGCAGCTCATAGCCGCCAGGATTGTGGTCACATTGTTCGCTGATTCATTGTTCATTGTTCCATGGCCTTCCAGACCAACTCCGTCACGTCCATCACCCGCATACGCGCGCGACGGGCCTCCTCGCTCTTGCGTACCGCCGCCGTCAACGTGCGCTCACACTGCTGGCAGGCAGAGGCGATGACCTGGGCTTCAATCTCGCAGGCCCGGCTGACACGACGCAGTGAGACCTCAGATACGACGTCCCGATCGAAACTCTCCAAGTTGCCGCCGCCGCCGCAGCACTCGGAGATCTGCCCACTACTGCTCATCTCCACGAAAGTGAGGCCGGGGATACTCCGCAACACCTGGCGTGGCGCTTCAAAGACGCCGCTCTTGCGCCCCAGGTCACAGGGGTCATGATAGGTCACTCGCAGGTCCACCTCACCCAACTCGATGGCTCCCTGCGCAATCAACTCGACCATCAATTCCGTAGCGTGCAGCACTTCCAGGCCGATTTCTTCCTCCAGTACGTCCGGGTAGACGTGCTTCCACATGTGATAGCAGGAAGGGCACGCGAATGTGACGCGCGAAGCGCCGAGTTCCTTCACTTGGGCGACGTTGTGCCGGATCAACACCTTGGCCTCCTCCAGCCGTCCCATTGAGAGCAGGGGGTAGCCACAACACCACTCTTGTCCTCCCAGCGTGGTGAAATCAGCGTCGCTCGCTTCCAGGATTGAGGCAAATGCCTGGGGCACTCGATAACTGCGGGGGAAGAAAGAGGCGACACAGCCAACGAAATAGACGATCTCAGCTCCTTTCTTGCCCTCCAGCCCAGGCGGAACGTGCTCCAGGTTCTGGCTCCAGATCAGCCGATTGCTGTTATCGTCGCCGGTGATATTGTGCTCTGCCGTGATGGTCTGGCTCAGGTGATTGAGGCGTGAGATACCTTCACACAGCCGGTCGTCAATCACCGTCTCAGGTCGTTGCACCAGGTAGTCGGCCAGGAGTTCACGCAGTCCCTGGCAGTCTTCAACCCGGTAGCCTGTCTCGCCCGCCATTTTCTTGAGCGCGATCATCACTTCGTTGATGTCTATCTCGTTGGGGCAGAACGCGCCGCACATCTCGCACCCCAGGCAAAGCCAGGGGTCCCGGCTGGTCAGTAACCGTTCCTGCTGCCCGAATTGGATCAGGCGCAGAATGCGGTCAGGCCCGTACTCCATAGCAAAAGCGGCGGGACAGCCGGCCGTACACTTGTGGCAATGGTAACACAATTGTATGCTTTGTCCGCTGAGATCGTTTACCCGGTTTGTAAGCGATTCTTCCCTAACTAATCCTTGGCCCATTCCTTACTCCTCCCCAACCGCCAAACTCCAAACACTAAACCACCCAGAGCTGCTCAATCGGGCCCAGCGCCTTCACTTCTTGCTTCACCTCTTCTATCAGACGAGGCAATATGCCCCTCTCCGCAGTCGAGATGTGGGCGAATCTTGCTCTCCCTTTCATCGCTCCGGCGGCTCTCAGGACTGCTCGCAAGACGGCTATCCTGTTCTCTGCCATAAGGTTGCCCCGCTTGTAGTGACAATCCCCCAGGTGACAGCCTGCTACCAGCACGCCATCTATGCCTTCCTGCAAGGCCATCAAGACGTGCATTGGGTCCATCCTCCCCAGGCAAGGAATCTTCACGATCCGAACGTTAGGTTGTTCCTGAACCCTGGCAATATCAGCCCGATCAAGTTCAGAGTATAGGCACCAGTCGCATAGGAAGACTACAATCCTGGGCTCCCAATCTTGTTCACTGTCCGTTGATTCCCCCATCCGTTGTTGTTTCATCGTTCATTGTTCCCCGTCTCTTCTGCGAACTCCCTGATCTGAGCGACGATCGTGTCGTCGCCGATGTCTGTCAGACTGATGGCGGAGACTGGGCAGGTGTTAGTGCAAATGGCACACCCCTGGCAGAGAAACTTGTCCACTTTGGGCAAGACTCTCCGTTGTCTCAGCGTCTGTTGTATCGTCACCCAAGTGGGCGTCAACTCGATGGCTTCGTAGGGGCAAGCCTGAGCACACATGCCACAACCTGCACACGCCCGTTCATTCACCTGGGCAACGGCTCTTACCGGCGCATACCCCTCACGGATAGCCACGCTGCGGATGGCTTTCATCAGATCAGAGATGCGTATGCCCTGAGGGCAGCGCCGGTAGCAGACGTCGCAGGCCGAGCAGAGCCAGATAACCGGGCTGGACAGAACCTCCTCCCTCATCCCCTGCATCACCATCGTGATAATCCGGCGCGGGTTGTAGGTCTCTTCCACCCACGTGATGGGACAGGTAGCCGTACAGGTTCCGCAGGAGAAGCAGTACGTCAGTTTTTCGCCGCCAGGGGAGGCGCGAACTTGATCAGCAAAGGTCTCATCAGGTAACCTGTGGCTTACCACCTTATACCCCTCCCCCAGTCATCGCCGCTTTGAGTTTGTCCGCATACGCCAGCGCTTCCTCGACTTGCGGCACCTGGCGCATCCGGCGGGCGCGTTTTTCCATCTGAGGCCGCAGGTCTTCGATCTCCTCGATCAACTGCTCCTTGGGAATCGAGTCCAAGGTAGCCTGCATCTCGTTAAGCACCCGCGCGTACTTGTCGCCCTCCGCCGCGCTGATCCATTCGATGCGGAAACGGCCCGGCGTCATCCCCATCTTTTCTAACGTCCTGAGCATCCGGTCGGCGCGCTTGGCGCCGATGCGCTGACCGGTGATGTAGTGACAGTCCTGCTCGTGGCACCCGGAATAGAGCACCGCTCCCGCGCCTAGACGGAAAGCCTCGTAGATGAAGTCAGAGTCCATACGGGCCGCGCACATCACGCGAAGCCCGCGCTCGTTGGAGGTGTACTCAAAGTGACTGGTCCCGGCCAAGTCGGCGCCGGGGTAGGAACACCAATTGCAGCGGAAGGCCAGTATCTTTTCCTCTGGTTTGTCGGCCAGCAGAGCGTGGATCTGGACCAGTATCTGGGCGTCGGTAAAGTGTAACTGGGTGATGGCGTTGTGGGGGCACTCGGCCACGCAGGCGCCGCAGCCATGGCACTTGGCGGTGATGACGCGCGCCGCCTTGCCCTGTTCGTACTCGATGGCATTGTAGGGGCAAGCACGTGCACAGATGCCACACTTCTTGCCTTTGGCGCTGATACAACGGTCTTCCCAGACGTAGGCCACGGTGGGCTCGATCTCCCACTCCTCGGAGTGAAGTACACGCCCGGCCCGCGCCGCCGACGCCGAGCCTTGAGCCACGCTGGCGGGGATGTCCTTGACCCCCTGGCAGGCGCCGGCCAGGAAAACACCGTCGGTGGGGCTGTCCATGGGGCGCAGCTTAGGGTGATACTCCATGAACCAGCCGCCGGGGCTCTGGCTGATGTTGAGCACCGAACTGACCGTGTCAACATCGGGCTGCGGGACCGCCGCCTGGTTGAGCATCACCATGTCGTACTCATGCTCGATGACCTGGCCCAAGCCCATGTCCTCCGAGTGCACGAAAAGATTGCCCGTTTCGGGGTCTTCGGTGATCAGGCTAGGACGGCCCTGGGTAAAGCGTACGCCCATCTGGCGCGCCCGGTCGTAGAACTCCTCGTATCCCTTGGAGGGAGTGCGGATGTCTATGTAGTAGATGGTGACGTCCATGTCGGGATGGGCTTGCTTCAACAGAATGGCGTTCTTGATAGCGTACATGCAGCAGAAATTGGAGCAGCCAGGGTTGAAGCGCTTGTCGCGGGAGCCGACGCAGTTGATGATGGCCAGCCGCTTGGGGTTGGTCCCATCGCCGGGACGAGTCAGGTTCCCTGCGGTCGGGCCGGCTGAGTTGTTCAACCGTTCCATCTCCATTGCCGTGATCACATTGGGGAAGCGACCGTAGCCGTACTCTGGCATCACGCTGGGGTCAAAATGACTGTAGCCGGTGGCGACGATGATGGAGCCGACGTCCTCCCAGACCAGTTTATCCTCGATGCTGAAGTCAATGGCCTCCAGCTTGCCGCAAGCCTCAACGCACTTGTAGCAGTGGATACAGGCGTCGAGATCAATGGTGTAGATGAGGGGCACCGACTGGCTCATGGGCACGTAGATCGCCTTGCGCGGAGCCAGGTTCATCTCAAAGTAGTTGGGGACCTCGATGGGGCAGACTGGCACACACTCACCGCAACCGTTGCAGCGGTCAGCGCGCACGTACTTGGACTTTTCACGCAACAGCACCTTGAAGTTGCCGACGAAGCCTTCCACGCGCTCGACTTCAGTATACGTTCTAAGATCCACCTTGGGGTGACGCGCCGCGTCAACCATCTTGGGGGCGAGAATTCAAATACTACAGTCCATGGTGGGGAAGGTCTTGTTCAACTGCGCCATCACCCCACCGATCGTCGGTTGTCTCTCCACCAGGACAGTCTCGATCCCCTGGTCGGCCAGGTCCAACGCCGCGCTGATACCCGCCACGCCCGCGCCGATGACCATGGCCCGCTTGGTGACGGGAACCTTGATCATGTCCAGCGGTGTGAGAAAGGAGGCCTTGGCGACTGCCGCCGCTGCCAGGGCCTTGGCCTTTGCCAACGCCCCTTCAGGATCATGGCCGTGTGCCCAGGTGCATTGCTCACGGATATTGGCCATCTCCATCAGGAAGGGGTTGAGGCCCGCTTCGGCTACAACGGCGCGGAAAGTCGGCTCGTGCATCTTTGGCGAACAGGCCGATACCACCACCCGGTTCAGATTGTACTTTTCGATGTCTTCTCTGATGAGGGACTGGCCGCTATCCGCACAGGCATAAAGGGTATCGGTCGCCCGCACCACGCCGGGCAGCGTCGAGGCGTATTCGGCCACGACCACTGGATCAATGACCCCGGCAATGTTGGACCCGCAGTGGCAAACGTACACGCCGATGCGCAGATCCTCGTTTCCGTT
>CAZPMV010000102.1:0-10156 GCA_964587335.1 uncultured Anaerolineales bacterium | reverse complement strand
AACCTCAGTAACTTGGGAAGCCTCGCGCGGCGACCCAACCTTTGGTCAGCGGGCACTTGCCCCGAAGCAGGCGGAGTCACACGGAGGACCTGGCCATGAAAGTGGCAGTGACGGCGGATGTTCATCTGCGAACCCGGCTGGACCATCCTGAGCGCTACAATGCCCTAGAGAACATCTTCGAGCAGATCGAGGCCGAAGGCATATACACACTCATCATCGCCGGCGACCTCTTCGACAAGGACTTCTGCACCTACGTCGAGTTCGAGAGGCTCTGCCGCGCGTATCCGTCGGTCCACGTCCACATCATACCGGGCAATCACGATTCGGGCCTCTGCGGCAGGAACATGGTCGGCGAGAGCATCCGCATTCACAGCGAGCCTTGTGCCTTGGAGTTCGGTGCGACCACGTTTCTCTTCGTGCCCTACGAGCCGCAGGCGACAATGGCCCAGCAGGTCGCAGAGATGGAGGAGGAGATCCAAGGAAAACCATGGGTTCTCGTTGGCCATGGCGACTACTACGGCGGCAGGCGCGAGGTGAACCCGCTGGAGCCGGGGACCTACATGCCGCTCTCTGGGACGTGCGTCGACCGCTACAAGCCGCGGGTCGTGTTCCTGGGACACATCCACAAACCCCTCGATCTGGGCCTGGTGCACTACCCAGGGTCTCCCTGCGGCTTGGACATCAGCGAGACCGGCAGGAGAAGGTTCCTCGTCTACGACACTGCTGACGGGAGCATTGTTCCCCGAACGGTGGACACTGATGTTCTCCATTTCCGTGAGACCTTCGTGGTAGTGCCAGCGGACGATGGGGCTGCGCTGCTCGAGCAGCAGATCGCCGACCGGATCGATTCATGGGGGATCGAACCGATGGAGGTTCCGAAGATTAGGGTGCGGGTCGCGGCAGTGGGGTACTCCGGTGACAGGAGCGGCATTCTGAATGCGCTGGAGCGCAGCTTCGGGAGCTTCACGTTCTATGACGACGAGGGACCCTGTATCGACCGGCTGCTGTGGAGTTCCGACCGCCAGCTAATGGCCACGGCCGAGCGGGCCATGGCTTTGATCAACGAGATGGATTGGCCCTTTGGCGGGGATGAACCAGAGAGAGAGCAGGTAGTTCTAGAAGCGCTGTCTGTCATCTATGGCACCTGAGGTACACCATGGCCATCAGGATTGAGAACATACGTGTGAACCGCGACGGGCCACTGGAGGACGATTTCGAGCTTGTGCCCGGAGACCTGAACCTTATCTACGGCCGCAATGAGACCGGCAAGACCTGTCTCGTGGAGGCGATCATCCGTCTTCTCTTCAGGACAGGGAGGAAGGCGCCCGCTTCTTGGAAACTCACCGGATGGAGTGGGGCGGGCAGGGTCACTGTGTCCGGACTGGAGGCGCAGCCCGTGCGCTTCACCAAGACGGGCAGGAAGCTTGACGAGTACTGGGGCGAAGGAACCAGCCTGCCCTCTGATCTCTCGCTGTTGCTGGTGGTACGAGCGGGGGAGACGGCGCTGGCCGAGGAAGAGGACGGCGTTGGGCGGGGGATCCTCAAGAGCTACCTCACCAGTGGCGGGCTTCTCAACGGGATAGCGGGGCGTATCAAGGCAACCGTCCAGGCCGCGAGTATTGAACACGGTGAGATCCACGGCAAGGCGGCAGGAGAACTGAAGTCACGGGCAGGTCTGAGCGAGGACCTACGGAGGATCGATCGTCTTCTACAGGACGTGGAAGAGATGTATGCCTCGGGCGATGTCAATGCCCTGCGACAGCGAAGACTGGCGCTGGCTGCCGAGCGGGACATTCTACTGAAGGCCAAACGGCACAGGGCGCGACAGTTGCATGGGCAGGCTATGGAGTTTCGGCGGCGCCGAACCGCTCTGCCGGACGACGAAGAGCTTTCGGGACTGAAATCCCGTGTCAGTGTCCACGAGGAGAAGTCCGCCAACCTCGATGCCAAGTCGCAACGGCTCGAGGAGCTTGAGAGTTCGAATGATGACTACGCTTGGGCTGAGAATGCCTTGAAGACCTATCAGGAGATCACGAGTGGGCGGGCTCTGGCGAGCTACCGTGCGGTGTTTATGTTGCTGGCTATCGTGTCCATCGTGGGGGCAGTTGTGGCGGGCCTGCTGGACAGCCTCGGAGCAGTACCCATGATCATATGCGGCGCTCTTGCACTCGCCTTCGTTGTACTCTATTATCTCGGAACCCGAACCGCTCTTGGCCGGGCCGCTGATCTCCCAGAACTGGAGGGGCTCAAGTTGGAGTTCCAGAAACGGTTCGGGTCGGAGCTAACAGGCAGGCCGGCACTAGAGCTCCGGCACGAGAAACTGACGGAGGATCATATCCGGGCCAAGCAGATCAGGGAGGAGGTGGATGAGATCGCTGCTGACGTGATCACCAGCAGAAAAGGGCTCAGTCGAGACTTCAAGGACATCACCGGATCCGATCATTCGCCCGGCGAGTGGCAGGATGTGATCCAGGACTTGCGGGCGCGCGTCGCTGGTCTCAACGAAAACATCAACCATGCAGACCTGCAACTGGCCTCGTTAGACGTGCGGCCCGAGGAACACCTGGAAACCGATCCTGGCGTTGCCTGGGACAGGGAACACTGCGATCAGCTTGAACGGCAGTTCCAGGATATCGAGTTAGAGTTGGCGACGGAGATGCAAGGCCTGGAGCAGCTCAGGACTGGGATAGCCAATGAGACCAATTCGGAGAGCCTCGAATGGCATGCTTTGATCACCGCTCTTCACGACAAGCGCGATGAGGTTGCCAGCGGCTACAGACGAACTACCGCACAGATCCTGGCCCAGATCCAGGTCACCACCGTCATCAAGGAATTCCGTGAAGAAGAGAACGCCCGGATTGCCGCTGGTCTCCAGCGCAGTGAACTGACCGAACCGCTCCATGCGCTCACCGGCCACTACACGGGAATCAGGCTGGGCAGTGACGAGGGACTAGTCCTCGTCTCCGACCAGGACGAGGAATACCTCTTGGCTGCGGTCAGCACCGGCACCCAAGAACAGGCCTGCATCGCTCTCCGGATTGGATTCGCTTCCATCGCTATGGAAGGCCAGCCAGCGTTCCTCATACTCGATGACGCGTTTCAGCACTCAGACTGGAACCGTCGGGGGCGGTTGGTTGCGCACACGGTGGGACTGGTACGCGCTGGCTGGCAAGTATTCTACTTCACCATGGACGACCACATCAGAGAGCTCTTCATACAAGCCGGCGAGCCCCTCGGAGATGGCTTTGTGAGCCGGGAGCTGCGCTGATCACCCAGCGGCTGGCGCAGGTGCTGACCGGTGGGCTCCGATGATGTGGCAAAGGTGGCGCTCATATTGAACCTACGTGCCTGGATCAGACCACGATGAGTACTCATCTCTACACTGCCCCGGCGGCTTCCGGAAAGACTGCCCATGTGCTCGGCATGGTTCGGGAGGCAGCGCGGCAACTGGAGTGCATCCCCCGCGTCGTCGTGCCCACCCACCTTCAGGTCCGGTCCTGGCGGCGTCGGCTCGCGGAAGCTGGGGGCGCCATCGGCGTTCGGGTGCTGACCTTCGACCGGCTGTACGGCGCATGCTTGAGCGAGGCTGGCGAAGTCTATACCAAGCTGAGCGATCCTGTCCAGTACCGGCTGATCCGGGCTGTCGTTGACGACCTGACCCTGGCCCACTACGCGCCGCTGGCCGAGTGCCCCGGCTTCGTCCATGTCCTACAGCGGTTGATCGGTGAACTGAAGGCGGCGCGCATCTGGCCCGATACGTTTTCCCATGCCGTGAGCGGGCTGGGCGACGAACCCCGGCTGTGCGAGTTGGCCCAGGTCTATAGTGCCTACCAGGAGCGCCTTCAGGCCCACTACTGGGCCGACCGGGCCGGGCTAGGCTGGCTGGCAGTGGAAACGCTGGAGGAACGGGCGGTCCACGTGGCCGGCGACTGGCCGCTCCTGGTAGTAGACGGCTTCGACAACTTCACGCCGGTCCAGTTGGCCTTGCTCGAGGTGTTGGCAAGCCGGGTGGGTGAGCTGATCATCACCCTGACCGGCAGCGCGGAGGGGAGCGAACCTCGCTTCGTCCATCGCCGTTTCGACCGCACGCGCCAGTGGTTGCAGGAAACGCTGAGCGTGGAGGCGATGCCACTGCCCGATCAGTCGTCGCAGCAGTCGCCGCTGTTGGCCCACCTGGAAGCTGGCCTTTTCAGAAGGGAGGCCGTCCAGGTAGACAGCACAGGCAGTGTCGAGCTGATCGCTGCATCCGACAGGGCTGCCGAGGTGCGCGCCGGGCTGCGCTGGCTCAAGGCGCGGTTGGTGGAAGATGGGATGCGCACTGCAGAGGTCGCCTTGCTAGCCCGCTCCATCACACCCTACCGCCCCTTCATCCTGCAGACAGCCGCCGAGTTCGGGCTGCCGGTGCGGCTGGTGGATGGCCTGCCGCTGCGCACGAACCCCGCCGTCGCCGCGACGCTGCATCTCCTGCAACTGATGCTGCCTCGCACCGATGGCTATCCCGAGCCTGCCCTGCTCCGCCGCCCCATGGTCGAGGCCTGGCGCTCCCCTTACTTCGACTGGTCAGCCCTGCCCACAGAGGGTGCAACAGAGCCCATCGGCATTGCCCCTGGCGACGCCGACGGGCTGAACATCGCCGCCCGCTGGGGGCGGGTGATAGGCGGGCTCTCCCAGTGGGAGGAAGCGCTGAATGACCTGGCTGCTCGCCCCGATGCGGTCGCAACCGCTCCTGCGACAGGCTTCGGCCAGCAGGATAAAGAACGGGGACTGCCAGCGAACATCCCCGTGGGAACCGCAGCTCAGGCGCTCAGGGACAAGTTACGCCGCTTCGTGCAAAGACTGACGCCGCCCCAGGGGAAACGCTCCTGCCGCGACTTCGTCGGCTGGCTGGAAACCCTCATCGGCCCTGACCCCGACCTGCACTCTCCCCGCTATCCTCTCCCTGCGGAACCAACTGGACTGCACATCGTGGAGCGGGCCCGTGATCCTGCCGAACTCGTGGCCGAACGGGACGTGGCTGCACTGCAAGCCCTCAAGGACGTCCTGCGAGGGCTGGTCTGGGCGGAGGAGGCTCTGGGCACGCCGGCTATGGACTTCCCTCGCTTCCTGGACGAACTGGTAGGAGCGATAAAGGCGATAACCTACCGCTTACCGCTCCGCCGTGGCCGCGAGGAGATCCTCGTCGCCGACGTGGTCCAGGCCCGGGGCGTCCCCTTCCGGGCCGTGGCCGTGCTGGGCCTGGCCGAAGGGGAGTTCCCAACCACGTTGAAAGAAGACCCTTTCCTGCGCGATGGTGACCGGCAGCGCTTGCGCAGCGAATACGGCCTGTACCTGGAGCCCTCCACCGAAAGCGCCGAGGTGGAGTTCTTCTACGAGACGGTCACCCGTCCTCGGGAGCGGTTGCTCATGACCCGCCCTCGCTTGGCCGACAACGGCGCCCTCTGGCAGCCCTCCCCCTTCTGGGAGCAAGTGCGTCGGCTGGTACGCGTGCAGCCCCAACTCCTGACCAGCGAGAGCGTTCCCACACCGGGACAGGCTGCTTCTTGGCCCGAGCTGATGGAGAGCCTGGCCCTGTGGAATAGGCCACCTCGGCAGAGTCTGGGTGGAGATATGACGCATTCCACAGGGCTGGCCTCTCATGCTGGCTACAAGAAGGTTTGGGATTGGACAGGGCAAATGGCGCCTGCCCGCCAGGCTGCCTTGCAGGCGGCGGCCAGCCTCTTCTCCCTGCGGAGGGAGCGTGCGGTGACTACCCCCTTCGATGGCGACCTGAGCTGTGTCCCGAGTTTGTCGAAGGACGGGCTGGCCGAAACTTTCGCTCAACGCTTCGGCACTCAGCACACCTGGAGTGGTAGCCGGCTGGAAGCCTACCGTACCTGCCCGTTCCTGTTCTTCGTCGGCAGCGTGCTGAAGCTGGAGCCGCGGATCGAGCCGGCCGAGGGACTGGACGCACGGCAGTTGGGCAACATCTACCATCGCATCCTTGAACGGCTCTACATGACAGTATCTGATCCCACCGACCTGGATCAACTGCTGACCACTTTGCCCAATGTGACGAACGCAGTCCTGGATGAGTCTCCCCGGCGAGAGGGGTTCCGGGTGACCGCCTGGTGGGCGCATACTCGCGCTGAGATCGTCGAGAAAGTGCAACGCTCGCTGGAAGCACTGGCAGAGATCCAGGAAGACTTCATCCCCTGCCGCTACGAAGCACCCTTCGGCCTGGGAGGAGAGCCCCCGCTGGTCACCGGTGAGGGGGAGGACCGCCTCCGCTTGCGCGGCGTGATCGACCGCGTGGACCGGACCCCTGACGGCCGGCTGCGGATCATTGACTACAAGACCAGCGGTCCATCCGGGTTCAGCAAGAGGGCCTTCTCCGAGGGCAAGAGAATCCAGTTGCCCCTCTATGCCCTGGCCGCCCGGGATGCTTTGAGACTGGGCGAGCCGGCCGAGGGGTTCTACTGGCACGTCCAGCACGCCGAGCCCAGCGGGTTCACGCTGAGCGGCTTCGGTGGCGGTCCGCGGGCGGCGATGGAGATAGCGGTGGAGAAGGCGTGGGAGGCGGTGCACGGCGCGCGCGGCGGCTACTTCGCGCCTCACCCGCCTGATGACGGCTGCCCGTCCTACTGTCCCGCAGCCGGTTTCTGCTGGCACTACAAGCCTGGGTTTGGAGGCTGAGCTATGCTGCATCCCATCGTCGCCCAGATGTCTCCCAGTCCCGAGCAGGAACCGGCCATCGGCGAGCGCGGCCGCGATGTGGTGGTCACCGCCGGCGCTGGCGCCGGCAAGACCCGGACGCTGGTGGCCCGCTACCTCTCCTTGCTGGCGAGAGGCCTACCCCTGCGCTCCGTCGTGGCCATCACCTTCACCAAGAAGGCGGCGCGGGAGATGCGCAACCGGGTGAGGGACGAGATGCGGTGCTACCGGGAGCGGCGCGACCTGGACGCTGGAGAACGGCAGCTCTGGCTGGACCTGTACAGACAACTGGATGCGGCGCGCATCGGCACCATCCACAGCCTATGCGCCGAGATCCTGCGCTCCCACCCGGCCGAGGCGCGTGTAGACCCCCTCTTCGAAGTGCTGGAGGAGGGGCAGGTCAACATCCTGCGCAGCCGGGCGGTGGACGAGACGATGGCCTGGGCGGCGGACAATGAACATGTGGTGGAGCTCTTTGGACTGCTGGGTGAGCGTGATCTGCGGAAGACCCTGGAGAGGTTGCTGCAGCAGCGATTGGACGTGCAGGAAGTCTTTGTCCGAGTGCCCAGTGACCTACTCGACCATTGGGGGTGTGCCCTGTCCATCCGGCAGCAGTGGGCCTTGACCGCCCTCCTGGGGCGGCCCGAGTGGGAAGAGGCTATCGCCACCTTGCGGGATAACACCGCGGAGAAAGCAGACGACCGGATGGAAGTGCAACGCCTAGACGCCCTGGCGGCGATCCAGGGCGCGGTGGGCGCATTGACTGGTCAACTTGCCTCGCTGTCTCGCCTGCACGGTGTCAACCTGCAGGGTGGTAGTGCAAAGTGTTGGCCGGGCGGCAAGGGTCAACTTGCGGCGGTGAAGGCTGCCCTGCGCACGCTGCGTGATCTCTGGAGAAGCCAGTCTGCCCTGCTGGAACTCACTCTGACGCCGCTGGACGAGACGTTGGCGCAGGCTATCCCCCCACTGTGTACCGCCTTCGGTTTCGCCTGCGAGCGCTACGATGTCCTCAAACAGGAACGCAACAGCGTGGACTTCGACGACTTGGAGCATGGCGCGTTGACGCTTCTGCGCCAGAACGCGGCGGTGCGAGCCCGCTGGCAGGGAGAGGTGCAGGCCATCCTGGTAGACGAGTTCCAGGACACCAACGGGCGACAGCGGGATCTGGTCAGGCTCCTGAATGGGGACGGCGGCAAGCTCTGCATAGTCGGCGACGCCAAGCAGTCCATCTACCGCTTCCGAGGGGCAGATGTGATCGTTTTCAGCGCCGAGCGGCAGCGGATCGAGCGGGAGGGTGCCGCTTTCTCGCTGCAGACCTCGTATCGCGCCCACCGCTGCCTGGTGCAGGGGCTGAACGACCTACTGCGCCCGGTGCTGGGCGAGGAGCCGGACCCGCAGCGGCCCTGGGCCGAGCCTTTTGCCCCCTTGCTGCACCACCGCCAAGAGCCTGGCCCCGGCTTCCTACCGCCCCACATCGAACTGCACCTGACCGTGGGCAGCAAGGGCGGGGGAGCGCTGGACCGGGCCGCTCGTGCGCTGGCGCTACGCATTGTGGGATTGGTGGAGAGCGGCCCGGTCCAGGTCATGGAGAATGGCCAGGTCCGCCCCCTGAACTACGGTGACATCGCCATCCTGTGCCGCGCCTCGACATCGTTTGGCGCCTACGAGGATGCGCTAGAGCAGGCGGGGGTGCTCTTCCTCACCGTGGCCGGGCGCGGGTTCTACGGCCGTCCCGAGATCCGGGATCTGCTCAATGCTATCCAGGCTCTGGCCGATCCCACTGACGACCTGGCGCTGCTGGGGTTGCTGCGCTCGCCAGCCTTCGCCCTGTCTGACGTGGCGCTGTTCCGCCTCTGCCAGGAACGGGACGAGCGAGATCAGGCTGCTCCCCTGTGGGATGTCCTGCGGGAAGCGGGGGGCGCTCTACCAGGGGAAGATGGCCATCGGGCTGAGCGGGCAGCGCTCATCATCGCCGATCTGCATGGCCAGGCAGGGCGGACCTCCGTCGCCGATCTGCTGAAGGGTTTCCTGGATGGCACCGACTACCGGGCGGCGTTGGTCCAGGCTGGACAGGCACGCGGGGCGCGCAATGTGACCAAGCTGCTGGCCGACGCTCATGCCAGCGCGATCGTGGGCGTTGGCGAGTTCCTGGAGTACGTGAACGGGTTGCGCGACACAGGAACGAGAGAGGGCGAGGCGCGCTCTACAGCCGAGGGCGCAGTGCAGATCATGAGTATCCACGCAGCCAAGGGATTGGAGTTCCCTGTCGTCGTCATCGGCGACGTCACCTACAGCGGACGAGACCGGCACGATGCGCTGGTGGACCCTGAGCTGGGGGTGCTGCTGCCGCTGAAAGACGAGGACGATACACTGCCGGCTATCTACCGCCTGGGCAAGGTTCGCAACGACGATCAGGAAGACGCCGAATCGGACCGGCTCTTCTACGTGGCGGCCACCCGCGCCCGCGAGAAGCTGATCTTCAACGGCTGCGTCAGCCTGAAGCGAGATTCCACTCCCTGCAGGTTGGGGGACTGGCTGGGGAAGATCGCCAGGCCAGAAGGGCTGGGGCTTGTGGAGACACGGATCACGTATGACGAAGAGGGCGCGAGCGCCATCCACGTGGACCTGCACGTGGGCTCGACGCCGGTCTCCTGTACGATTTACGAGCCAAAATGGGCAGATGAGCATCCTCCTCGGGCCATGGGGGAAGAAGGCGAGTTGCCGGTGCGGTTGCCGCCCCCCTTGCTGGCGCCTGTGGTGGCAGCGCAGGAAGCCGTGGACGAGCGCACAGTCTTGCAGGATCGCATCCCGCCGCAGCGGGTCTGGCGCGTGGCGCCAACGGTGAAGCGTCCCCGGGCGCCGGCGTGGGTGGTGGGGTCGCTGGTGCACGAGGCGCTGGCGATGTGGCGCTTCCCGGGCGGAGGTGCTGTGGCCAGCTCAGAACACCCATTTGAGCGCTGGGCTGAGGCCCGCGCCAGGGAATACGGCCTCACCGACGCTCGGCAATTGGCCGACGCCGTGCGGCAGAGCCGGCGACTGCTGCGCCGTTTCCAGGCGCACCCACTTTGCAGGGAGATGGACACCGCCGACCGGCGGCTGCACGAAGTGCCCTACAGTCTGGTGGTGGGCGGGCGTGTGGAGAGCGGAATCATAGACGCCCTATACCTGCGGGAAGGGACCTGGACGATAGTCGAGTTCAAGACCGACGCAGTAAGAGATCGGATCGCGTTTGAGGCGCTGCTGGCGGAGGAGGACTACCTGGCGCAGGCAAGTCAGTATGTGAGCGCGGCCAGGCAGTTGCTGGACCAGGAGCCCCGCTTCACCCTCTGCATGCTCAACTACGCCGGAGCAGTGCACCCGGAGACACATCTCCTGGCCCAGGCTAGCTGAGGTGCTGCCATGGGGAGCCTTTGAGGTGAGCCCCATTCTTCAGACCACAGAATCCGCAAAGGCCACGTCCAGAGCG
>CAZPMV010000101.1:7989-10211 GCA_964587335.1 uncultured Anaerolineales bacterium | reverse complement strand
GGGTTCTTTCGGGGCAGCCTCATCGTAGGCGTCATCGATGGCCTCGTTTTCGCCGTTGCGCTGAGCATCATCGGCATGCCCAACGCACTGATGCTGGCGCTGATCGCCGGTCTGTTCGCGCTGATTCCCAGCATCGGCCCGGTGCTGGCGGCCGTTCCCGCTGTGCTGCTGGCGCTCTTCCAGGGTTCTACCTACCTCCCGCTGAGCAAGTCCTGGTTTGCTTTCCTGGTTGCGATGATCTACCTGGTCATCTTCGAGGTGGACAGCCTCTACACGGTGCCCCGCGTTTTGGGACAGCGGGTGAAACTTCATCCGGCGGTGGTAATCGTTGGGGCCGTGGGCGGTGCGTTCCTCGGTGGACTGCTGGGCGTGCTGCTTGCTGCACCGGTCCTGGCCTCGGTGCGTGTCCTCGGCGGCTATGCCTACCGCAAGATCTTTGACTTGGAACCCTTTGCCGTCCCCGCCATGCGCGCAGGGGAGGTGGAGATCCAAGAGAAAGGGCTGATTGCCGGCCGGCTGGTAGAGGCGGTGCTCTTCGATCTGGATGGCACTCTGCTGGAGAGCGACAACGCGCTGGAGGAGCAGTGGGCAGAGCGGTTGGGTCCTGTGAAGAGGCTTCTGCCCAATGGCGACACTCGCCGGGCTGCGCGCCGGCTGGTGATGGCTGCTGAGGGGCCGGTCAATGGTCTCATCACCCTACTGGATCGCCTGAGCCTTGACGACGAGACCTTTGCGCTGAGGGGAAGGCTGCGACGTTGGCGTGACAAGTCGGCTGCTTCCGAGCCCCGCCTGCTGGCTGGCGCCGCGGAAACACTGAGGGCACTGGCCCTATACTATCGGCTGGGGGTGGTGACCACCCGCAGCCGGGCCGACGTGGAATCATTTCTGGCTGGCGAGGAATTGCAGGAACTCTTGACGGTGGTGGTTACCCGTGACAGCAGCCAACGGCTCAAACCACACCCGCAGCCGGTGCAGGATGCGGCACAGAAGCTGGACGTGGACGTGACACGCTGTGTCCTGGTGGGCGATACGAGGGTAGACATACGCGCTGCCAAGGCCGCGGGAGCGCTGGCAGTAGGCGTCCTCAGCGGCTTTGGGGAGCGGAAGGATTTGATACAGGCTGATCTGATCCTGGAAGACGTGACAGAATTGGAGCAATGGCTGTTGCGAAGCAGCAGGAACGGGTTGACGAGCAAAGAGTGACGAGAGACGTTGCTCTTTGGAATGGTTCAGGCAAGCCCGGGAATGACCGGAACCCTTCCCAAGTGGTGATCCCGCTCCCAGGGGTAGACGACCCAGGTATCGGTGTGGGCAGCGTAGTAGTCGGGCGCGGTGTCGGGAAAGAGAGACTGTGTGGGCTTGTAGTGGAGCACAGCCAACTCCGGGCTGCCGCCAGCAGCCTCGATGCGGCCTTTCACAGTCATGATGGTGCGCCCGCTGTCCCAGATGTCATCCACGACCAGGATGCGCTTGTCGAGCAGCAGCGAGTCGCTGGGGAATTGCAGGAAAATGGGCCAGGCTAACGTCCGCTTGATGCCCGAGTAGAACTGCACCGAGGCGGTGAGGATGTGGCGGATGTCGAGCGCTTGGCAGATCAGCCCACCGGGTACAAGGCCGCCACGGGTGATGATCATCATGGCGTCGTAGGGTCCGCCTAACTGTGGTAGCAGGTGCTCCATCAGTGCATCCACGTCGGCCCAGGTCAAGATTCTCTTTCCATCTTCTTTTTTGGCGTCCATTGGTTCCGTCTCCATCTTTTCCTTCATTTTTTCGTTCCTTTCGTGTCCTTTCCCTCTCCCTCCATTTCCTTTCTTCCCCACCCAGGCGCGGCTTTGCACCAGCACCATCTCTCCCATGGTCACGCCCAGCGCTGCCGCCGTCACCTCGCACTTGGCCTTCAGCACAAAGAAGATGGGAGCGGGCACATCGTCCAGGCTCTCCAAGTTACCCTGTCCCTTGCTGATGATCAGATCGGCGGCAGCGAACTCTCCGCGAAAGGCCTCGGAGCAAGCCGCCAGCGGTACTCCTATCTCCCCCGATCCCGTGCTGATCACCCGCGCCGCCTGGTCCATTCCCACAGCCCGAGCGTCTTCCTCCGTCGCGTCGTTGAGAATGGGCCTGCTCTTCACGGCGAAGACGACCTCCGCGCCAGCCGCGGCAATCTCCTCCACCAGCACCTTATCGAAGACGATCTCGCCGGCGTTGTCGCCCAGGTAGAGGAC
>CAZPMV010000101.1:4748-7889 GCA_964587335.1 uncultured Anaerolineales bacterium | reverse complement strand
AGGATGCCCAGGTCAATGACGTTGCCCGCCACGGCAACCTTGACCGCGGCCTCCAACCGGTCTTTGGCCTTGGCCAGCAGCGCTTTCAGGCGAGGATACATCCGCAAGGCCAGCTCGTTGTACTGCCACTTCTGGGCGGCGAAGGGATCGTCGTTCCCCAGCGCCTGGTGCGCAGCCCACAGCGCCAGCGTGGAGTTGTGGGCGGGGGTGGAGTCCAGGCTGAAGTCGCGCATCGCTTCCATCGCCGCGCGTACGGCCTGAAGTTGCGCCGCTTCATCCGCCCCGCAGCGCGGGCGGCAGAAAGCGCCTGCTTCAGGGAACAGTGCAGACAGTCAGGTTTCGATTTCATCCTTTGCACCCTCGATAGCAGGGCATTGGGCAATCAAGACATCCTCGTTTCGCCCGCGAGAGACTAGGCGCAAGTCCCGTAATCCCCACACGGCCAGGTGCTGCTGATACCAGTCGCGGCTAAGCGCTACGCTCCAGGCCGCCCAACCCCGATAGAGGCTCAGTACCAAAACGCCAGCCGGCTTGAGCACTCTGACCAACTCGGACAACAGCCGTTCGGGATGAGGCAGGGTCTCCAGCAGCCCCAGACAGGATACGACCTCGAATTCGCATCGGTCAAAAGGGAGGGGCTGGCGGGCGTCGGCGACCTGAAATCTGGCGATGCTGCTCAGACCACGGCGGTCGGCCTCGGCTTGAGCGAGAGCCACCATGCGAGGCGACCAATCTATGCCTGATACTCGTCCGCTGAAACCAGGCATAGCGGCTATGGTCAGCGTCAGGTCGCCGGTGGCGCTGCCCACATCGAGAACCTCTTCGTCCCCGCGTAGTTGGAGCGCTTCGATCAAGCTACGCCAGCGCTCGGCCTCGCTGCGAGCGCCAAACATGGCCGGGCCCAGGCGGTCGTAAATCCAGTGCATCAGCCGCTTGCCGAGGTAACGTCCATCAGTCAATATCACGAACAGCACCGCAAATCCAGCCAGGCCCAAAGCCGCAAGAATCATCCAGCCCATCATTTTCCTCTGCTCTCCCTGGATGGCCACATCCAGCGACTGGCCAGCGGACGTGACCATCCGCTATCAGCGATGATGAAGAAGCCTCCAAGAAATCCAAACGCTTGGTATGATAGCTTGAACATGGGGGCTACCCTATGATGCTGTTCGATTGCGCAGCCCCGCCCAGCGCGCCCGCAGTTTGTCCAGGGTCATCGCCTGCCGCAGGACGTCGAAGTCGGGGTGGCGGAAACCACCCAGGAGAACCAACGCCACACCGCCAGCGATGAATCCGACGGTCACCGCCAGAGGCAGCGAGAAACCGCGCAGTACAACGATGACCGCTGCCATCACACTCGCTGCAAGCGCTGGCCGCCAGACGATGTCCAGCCAGGAGATGGTGGCCACATGCCGCCTCACGCAGATGTGGAAGAGGAAAAGCAGCACCAACTCGGATGGAATGAGAATCACTGCCGCCGCCGCATATCCGAAGTGCGGTATGAAGATCAGGTTGGTCACCAGGTTGAAGATCACCCCGATGACGAAGGCCTTGGTCAGGAAGCGCTGCTGGTTGACAGCTATGAGCACGTACTGCGTCACCGAGTTGACGAAGCCGATGGGAATAGAAAGGATGAGCAGCCGCAGAGCAATGGCCGAGCCGGGAAGGTACTCCGCCCCGCCCAGGATGCTGATCAGGGGTTCGGCAGTGAAGAGCACGAAGACCACGACAGGCAAGGCGATCATCAGGAGCAAGCGCAGCGCCAGCCGGTAGGCGCGCACCAACGATTCCTGGGAATCTTGTGCGAAGCGAGACATGATCGGGAAAATGGCCAGGGTCAAGTAAGCGGGAATAACGTTCAAGCCATCCAACCACTTGAGGCCCGCCGAGTAGATGCCTACTGCCGCCGCGCCGCTCAGCGGCCTCAGGATCCAGATGTCAATGCGCCAGAAGATGGTCGCCAGCAGGTGGTTGATCATCAGCGGGAAGGAGAGCCCCATCATCTCCCGTTGGAGCCCACGGTCTGTTTCCAGGCGTGGCGTGAAGAGCTTCTGCCGCAGCAGGATGTAGAGCCAGATCGCCTGCACGCTGTTCATCAGCAGCGCTACACCAGCTAGCCCGACGAAGCCCCACTCCAACGGCGGCAGCAGCACCAGCGCACCCAAGGCCACCTTGCTGAGGGCGATAGCCGAGGCCAGCCCCGCCGGGAATTCCATCTTCTCGTAGGCGTTGAAGGTAGCGCTCACGGCATCGGCGAAGCTGGCAAAGAGCAAGGCAATGGAAAAGAGGGCGATCGCCGCTGCCTCCTCGCCGGTCAGTCCGCCCCAGCGCCAATAGCCCAATACCAGCAGGAGGATCACCGGCAGCGAGGCCAACCAGAGCTTCACGCGCAGCGCCACCACGTTGCTGAAGAAGCGGCTGGCCCCTTCGCGGGTCTTGGCGACCTCGCGGGTCAACAGCGTGCCCAGGCCAAAACGAATGATGATTTCAAAGAAGGTATGGAAGGCGATGGCGAAAGTATAGCTTCCTTCGCCGCCGGGGCTGAGCACACGCAGCCGCAGCATGGCGAAGACAAAGTCCACCCCTTTGTTCAGAAGGGACATGCCCATGGGGATGAGCGTGTTCTTGGCCACGCGCTGCACGGTGTGTTCTTCCTCTTGCGCTTCGCGGTAGAAGCGCCCCCAGGCCCACCATCCGGCGAGCAGAAACAACGTCACGCCAGACAGGAAGCTGGTGTACAATCCGACTTGGAAGGAACGAGGCATGTAGCTGAAGCGTACTCGATGCTTGCCGGGATCGAGAGGCACGGCGCGGAAGTTGCTGTCGGCACGGTAGATTGGAATTTGGTATTCGGTATTTGGTGGTGGGTATTGTGTATTGGGTATTGGATATTGGACGTTGGTTTCAGCGCCCGCGATCTGCAACTCCGAACTACGAACTACGAACTCCGAACTCGCGTATGCTTTCCAGCCGGGGGAAAAGCTATCGGCCAGCACCAGCCAGCCAGGTTGATTCAGTTCCGCCTCGACGAAGACCTCGTTGAGACCATACGAAGTCACCGCCGCTGGCTGCATAGCACAAGAAGCAAGCAATTGCATCCTGCTCCCTGCATCTTGCCCCTTGCGTCCTGATCCCTGATCACCA
>CAZPMV010000101.1:0-4648 GCA_964587335.1 uncultured Anaerolineales bacterium | reverse complement strand
TCCCTGATCACCAGTATCCAGCAGCAGCATCGTGCGCGGATCGAACCCATCCGGCCAACCATCTACTTCTTGCTTCCCCTCACAGTGCATGACGAAAGCCCTGGGGAAGGCGCCCTCGTTGCGATAGACCTGTATCTCGTGATCGTAGACTTGCGTGTAACCGGAGTTGGGTACATGCTGTGTGGTGAGGACGTACTTGACGCCCAGGAGATCGAAGAGCGGAGAATCGAGCGAAGAGACTTCCGATAGAGGGGCGATGCGGTTGAAAAGCAGTTCATCCTGCTCCTCGATGCGCTCCATGAACTCAACGTATTGGCGGGGGATGATGGAATCGTAACCTCGCACGTCATGGAAGCCGTAGAACATGCCCACGTTGGCGTTGAAGGTCTTTTCATCAGAGGCATCGGGGATGATGAAGGTGGTGAAGCGCCACAGACCATCATCCTGACGCAGAAACTCGACCACTGGCGGTGTGAATTCCAGCAGCCTGGGATCGGCGGCGGGGTTGAAGCCGTGGCCAAACAGCCAGAGATCGAGAAGCACCAGGGCGATAGCAATGAGGCTCCAGAGCGAGACTCGCCGGGAGAACCGCCTGAAAGCTGAAACGTGAAACGTAGTGCGTGGTGCGTGATGCGCAAAACGGTAAGACGTAAGACGTGAGGAGAGCAGCAGCGCCCCGGCCAGAGCCATCATCAGGCCGAACTTCAGCAGATTCGGCGCTTGATAGCTCCAGAACGCGCGCCCGTCGGCGAAGACAGCCTGGGCCAGGTCTGATCTGTTCACGACGAACTGCCCCAAGAAGATGAAGGGAGCGGGAACAAACAGACTGACAGCGAGCAGCGCCAGCACGCCCACGCCACTCACCAGCGCCACCCAGCCCAAGACACGGGATAGGGGCACGGCACGTCGAACCTCGAGCTCCGAACCCTGGACGCCGAACCCCGAACGCAGGGCGTCGAACCCGAATCCCGCCAGCACAGCCATGCTTAGCGTATATGGCAGAACCCACCGAAACGCCGAATGGAGCTGTTTGTACCCGGGCAGTCCGTAGAACAGTATCGCGTACAGCGGCGTGCCAAAGGCAAACGCGAGCGACAGAACGGCCAGCACCGCAAACAGCCCTACCGGCTGCCGCTTGTCTTCATGTTCCCCGTTTCCTTCTTCTTCCTCCTTTCCCTTTCGGTTCCGTGGCAACTTACCCAGCACGCCAATGACCGCCAGAAGCAGCGTCAGAATGCCAACGTAGTTCCCTCCCTCGACGTAGTTCTTCACTCCCCAGTCAATCGCTCGGGCCGGCGCTCCCGCTGCACCGACGGGCATCTGCCACGCTTGGCTCCACAGGTCCCGGTACGTGTGATGGCTGGGATTACCGAAGATGTCAGGGACGAAGAAGGTGAGGATCTGCCTGTTGGGCCAGGCCCAGCCTACCACATCGCTATAGTCCACCGAGCCTTGGCGAAAGCTGGTGTCTACCAGTTCGTAAAGCGGTATGAACTGCACCGCGCCCAGGGCCAACCCCAGCCCAACCATGACAAGCAGCCAGACGACCAACCACAGCACTGGCCGCACTGTCCCCAGCCGTCGCCACAACTGCACCAGCCGCCAAGCGCTGTAGAAACCGGCCACCAGCAGCGTGTAGTAGATGATCTCCACGTGACCGGCCAGCATCTGCACGCCCAGCACCAACGCCCCGGCCACCACGTAGGGCACCGGCGAATACTGAACGTTTCCCTTTTCCTCCTGTTTGCGGATGATGACCTCGATGCAGGCCAGCAGCAGCGGCAGCCAGGCCACGGCAGCGATGATCATGCTGAACACCACGCTGACGATAAGAAAGCCGCTGAACATGTAGACCAGACCTGCCAGCAGTCCGGCAGAGCGGCGCAGCCGCAAGGTACGGGCGAAAACGTACATGCAAATGCCCGCCAGCGCGATCTGTGTCCAGGTGAAAAGGCCGTAGGCGCGGCTCAAGGGCAGAACGCAGAAGAGCAGGTTGAAGGGATAGAGAGCGGAATGCTGACCGGCGGCCAGGAAAGGCACACCGGCGAAGATGTAGGGGTTCCAGAGGGGGATTTCGCGGGCTTGTATCGCCTCACGGATCAGCCGCTTCCAGACGTAGTTTTCCAGGATGAGATCGTTCAGCAGTTCGTTGTGCGGGACGCTCACCCCATGCTCGGCAGCATAGCTGGCCCACGGCTCGAAAGCGAAGAGGTTGTCGACGGGGAGCAAGGTGTTGCCGCCCAACGTGACAGCCCCAAACCACAGGAGAGGGAGCGTGATGAGCACCAGGATGATGGCCGCGTCGCGTCCGTGTTTGCGGATCACTGCCCGCCCTCCCTGCCTGTCATAGCAGCAGAAAGGGGACTAGGTCGTAGCCGTCGGTAGCGCCACCTAATTTCCCACACCCGCCAGGCGGCCTCCAACTTGATCGACACCGACATCTTCGAACGACCGATGCGGCGATCCTCGAAGTATATTGGCACTTCCAGCACGCGGAAGCCAAGTTTCTCCGCAACGTAGGCCATTTCGACCTGAAAAACGTAGCCGCCAGAGTGGACGTCGGTCAGATCAATGGCCTCCAGGACCTCTCGGCGCCAGCATTTGAAGCCGGCGGTAACGTCCCTCACTTGCAGCCCGAGGATAGTCCGACCGTACGCAGCGTTTGCCCACAGACTCAGCAACCGTCGCCACCAGCTCCAGCGTTCGTCCAACTGGCCGCCGGGCACATAGCGCGAACCAACCGCCACGTCCCAATCAGCCATCTTGGATAGGAAAATGGGCACGTAGGCAGGGGAGTGAGAGAAGTCAGCATCCATCTGCACAATGTAGTCAGCACCCGCAGCCAACGCACGCTGGAAGCCATCGACATAGGCCCTTCCCAGGCCTCGTTCTCCAGATCGATGAAGTACCTGGATGCGCTTGGGATGTCGCTCTCGCAGTTGCTCTGCAATGTCCCCTGTGCCGTCGGGTGAATCGTCATCAACGATCAGGACGCTCAGGTTATCCACATCGAGGGACAGCAGTTCTGCGACCATGGTGCGGATGTTGTCCGCCTCGTTGTATGTGGGAACAACGACAGTCACGTTGGACGCAGTTGAAAGCTCCGGCTGAGGCAAATCCTGCAACTCCATAATGGGCCAATTATACACCGACTCCAGGCAAAGGTCAATCACTATCCAAGGGATGCGCAGTGGAAGCTTCGCAGCTCGAGATAAGCGAAGTGATGCCTACCTGCAGTTTGCCAAGAACGCAGGATCGGAGTATACTCTATATCTCCTCGTGTGATCGTGATTGGGCAGCGCATCCCAGTTTGCCAAGAATGCAGGATCGGAGCATAATTCATATCCTGTTTAGAATCCTGAGTGAGATGCCGAAGATGTCGTTTCCGGCTTTCGAGGCGTGTTCTCGATACTCGGCTGTGGATCACAGGCAAAGAGCGGAATTGACTTTCTGGAGATGAATGGCTCAGAACAGCCTCGCTAGATAGCCCATGCAGTTGTGTCGGCAGTTCGAGGGGGGAGCGGAGAAGCTCCTGCGGAGATGAGGAAATGGCTAGCCGAATCCTGTTTGTGGGCAAGAACGATTCCAGGCTGGCGCGGACATGGTCCCGCGTAAGAGCCAAAGGCTACGACGTGACGGTGGTCCGCAGCCGCAAGCCGGCGCTAGAACTCATCGAAATCAACCCTCCCCGTGTCGTGGTGGTGGACATGACAGTGCCACGCACCGGCGCCGAGAAGCTATGCCAAACGTTGAAAAAGCATCGGCCCAGCATCCCCATCTTGCTTCTGGTAGATGATGAACAGTGCCCTCCCAAGGTACCTCACGAGAGAACTCTGAGCCGGGCAGCAAGCTACCGCAGATTCAGCAGCGCCCTCTCCAGGCTCTTGAAGGAACACCCTGAGCATGTGCTCACAGTTGGCTCGCTCAGCCTCGATCTGGCAACGCATGTTGTGCACAGCCTGAAGGGGACAACCCGCCTGTGCCCGAAAGAGGTACAGCTCCTGGCGACGTTCATGCATCATTCGGGCAAGGTGTTGAGGCACGGGTTTCTAATGAAGGAAATCTGGGGGACCGACTTCGTTGACGACCTGGGGACATTGTGGACCCACGTCTCCTCGCTGCGCAGGAAAATCGAGCCATACAGGGACCGCCGCGTGTACCTGTATACCATCCGGGGTATCGGCTATCGACTCGATGTGTTGCCTGCACCGGCCGGAGAGTGAGCGCTGCAGTTGAATGGGCCTTCGTTCCAGACCCAGTAGGCAGGGATGTCGCGGCGACGCGACATCCCTGCTGCTGTGTCAGAACTGACTGTGCCACAGCTCTGCACCCGGCGCTATATCCTGCTCCCCAACGACCCGGAAGCTGCGGGTCGGTTCGCCGTGCAGGCCCGGCGGTAACGCCGGCGACTGGAACGGCGAGAACCACGGCGATGCATTGCTCCCACTCGGGCTGACCACGATTACCGGCGGCTGCGCACGCTCCCGATACTGCCGCCGCTCCTCCGTCATCCCGCGCTCCTGCGCCCGCCGCGTCACCCCCACGACCAGCAAGCTCGTCGGTATGCTCGCCGCCACCCCGAAGATCACCCCAATCACCACCGCCATGGCATCCGTGCTCATCCGCTGACCCACGATCACCGCCAACA
>CAZPMV010000100.1:0-10262 GCA_964587335.1 uncultured Anaerolineales bacterium | reverse complement strand
TCCGTGCCGCCGGCGATGATACGAGTGTCCTCGCTGTGCTCAGCCAGCAGGGTCAGGGCTTCGGGAAGTGTCTTGGGAAAACAGTAATTCTGCCACATCTCAGTCTACCTCCCAATT
The DNA here is from genome assembly GCA_964587335.1 of uncultured Anaerolineales bacterium. Taxonomy (GTDB): domain Bacteria; phylum Chloroflexota; class Anaerolineae; order UBA3071; family UBA3071; genus UBA3071. Next base: position 10,145 of record CAZPMV010000100.1, on the reverse strand, counting down.
CCTTCTCCCATCTCTTCCATCCCCCTCTTTGCGTATCTTCTGTACAGCAGAAGTATACAACCATTCCTCTTGGCTGCCAAACCAAAGGATTCGCGGGGTTGCGCAGTGGTTGCGCGCGGACGGGAAGGTGCAACGCGCTTGACAGCCAGAGTGCGTTGCACCTGAGACAGTGCTACCGGTCGTTTCCTTGCTCTCAGAACCGCTTCCACACCTGCTTGGCCCGCTCCAGTGCTTGGGCGACGATGGCTTCCTGATCCAGTGTCAGGAGTTCGCGCTCCTTCATCAGCAGTTTGCCGCCGCAGATGGTGTGGGTCACTTCGCAGCCCCCGACGCCGAAGAGGATGTGCCAGGGCAGGTTGCCGGCGCTCAGCGGCGTGAAGGGATGGTAGTCGAGGATGATGACATCGGCGTATGCGCCCATGGCCAGCTCGCCCAGCGGCTTGGGGAAGAAGCGGGCGGCGATACGACCGTTGTTGGCGTAGGCCAAGCGCATCACCACGTCCCCAGGCATGGCGCGCGGGTCGCCCTGATGCAACTTATGCACCAGGTAGGCTGTCCTCATCTCCGTGAACATGTTGTTGGAGAAGCCGTCGTTGCCCAGGCCCACGGTGATGCCGCGGCGCAGCAATCCCTTCACATCGGTCACACCGACGGCGTTGTTCATGTTGGAGCGAGGGTTGTGTACCACCAGCGTGCTGGTCTCTTGCAGGATGTCCTTCTCGTAAGCGTCAATGTGCACGCAGTGGGCGGCGATGGACCGCGGGCCGAGGATGCCCGCCTGTTGCAGTCTCTCCACCACCCGCAGGCCAGAGCGGTGCCAGCTATCCCGCTGGTCGGCCTTGTCTTCGGCCACGTGGATGTGAAAGCCGGCGCCCAGGGGCGCGGCAGCCTCCGCGCAGCGAGCCAACGTCTCCTCGCTCAGCGTCAGCGAGGCGTGCAGGCCGAAGGTAGCAGCGATATTGGTTTCAGGTTCCATGTTCAAGGTTTCAGGTTGCTCTGTCTCCGAACCCGAAACCTGAGACCTGGAACTTGAAACCTTGTGGATGAAGCGCACGTTCTCTCGTATCCCTGCGGCCATCTTCTCAGGGCCATCCCGATCCGTCACCTCGTAACAGAGACAGGCACGCAGACCCGCTTCTTGCACCACTTCAGCGATGGCATCCAGCGAGCCGTCAATGGCATTGGGGCTGGCGTGGTGGTCAACGAGGGTGGTCGTGCCGTGGCGGACGGCATCTATCAGGCAGACCAGAGCACTGAGCCTCACATCCTCCCAGGACAGCGCCTTGTCCAGCCGCCACCACAGTTTCTCCAGAATCTGAGTGAAGTTTTCCGGCGGCGCGCCGGGGATGGCCAGGCCCCGGGCGAAAGCGCCGTAGAAGTGAGTATGGGCGCAGATGCTGCCGGGCATCACCAGCCGTCCGGCCGCGTCTAGCCGCTCAGCATCGGGGTACTGGCGCTGGAGTTCGGCGCTGCCGCCAATGTCGCTGATCTCGTCTCCCTTGATGAGCAGCGCGCCATTCTCGATAAGCTCATTTCGCTCGCCAAACGTGGCGATGGTCCCGTTGGTGATGAGCAATTGCGACCTTGCTGCTTCTGTTGTCATTGTCACTCCTCCGGTCGTTTCTCTCTTCCGCTCCGACGTTCACGTCAGTTTCCTCGTACCACGCATCACGTCTTGCGCATTACGACTCCTGTGAAAAGACCCAAGATCGTCAGCGGATTAAGCGGATTGAGCCGGTTTTGTTTCATATTTGCTTTATCCGCTTCATCTGCTTCATCTGCTTCATCTGCTCAATCTGCTGATGGCTTTGGGCCTTCTGTCAGCAGAGTCGTATCACGTTTCACCCTGCCCATCTCTCCCAACAGCCACTCCGACCTTACGGGCAAGCGCTGCACCCGCACGCCGACGGCGTTGTAGATGGCGTTGCAGATGGCGGGGGCAGTGGGAATGGAAGGCAATTCGCCGATTCCCTTGGCCCCGTAGGGACCGGCCGAGGTGGGGTGTTCCACAATGTGCAGATCCATCTCGGGCATATGGCGAATGAGCGGCACTTTGTAATCGCGCCAGCGCACCGTTTGTGGGACACCGTCCTCGATTCTGTACTCTTCGGTCAGGGTGAAGCCGAGGCCCATCATCAGACCGCCCTCAATTTGACCTAGCAGCGCCTGCGGATTGATCGCCCGACCGGCGTCGCTGGCGGCCACTATGCGCAGAACCTGCACCTCGCCGCTGTGCTGGTCCACTGCCACCTGCGCTGCCTGGACGCCGTAGCCAAAGGCAAAGTGCATATCGCCCCCTTGGCCTAGCGGTCTGGTTTTGGGAGCGGTGTAGCGGGTGGTGAGACGGGTTCCACGCCCCTCCTCGATGAGCCATTGGACCACTTCCGACACAGGTGCAGCCCGACCGTTGGCCCGCAGTTCGCCGTTCTCGAAGAGGATAGTGTCGGGCGGCTTTCTCCAACGCTCGGCTGCCATGCCCGCTAACCTTTGGCGCATGGCGCGGGCGGCCAGACGGGCCGCGTTGCCGGTGACGAATGTCTGGCGGCTGGCGGTGGTGGGGCCGCCATCGGGGGTCAGGTCAGTATCGGAGAGCAAGACGCGCACCCGATCGAGTGGCAGCCCTAGCTCTTCGGCAGCGCACTGCGCCAACACTGTCGTCAATCCTTGGCCCATGTCGGCCGAACTGCTGCGTATCTCAGCCGTGCCGTCGGCGTAGAGCTCGATCTCGGCCCCGGCGGCATCGTCCGCGCCTCCGCCCAGGCCGGTGTTCTTGTAGGCGGCGGCTATGCCCCAGGCAGTTTGAGTATGGGAGGGTGGGTGTATGGGGGGCAGTTCACGGACGCGGGATTCTACCCAGTGGAGGCATTCCAACAGGCCGACGCTTTCCCTCAGAACCTGACCGGTGGCAGTGGTGGAGCCAACCTGAAGGGCGTTCTTACGCCGCAGCTCGAAGGGCTCCATTCCCAGCTTGTGGGCCAGGATGTCCATGTTCTGTTCCACGGCAAAGGCGGATTGGGGGACGCCAAAGCCGCGGAAGGCCCCAGCCGGGGGGTTGTTGGTGTACATGGCGTAGCAGTCAATCCTGGCGTGCGCAACCTGATAAGGGCCAGTAGCGTGGGTAGTGGCGCGGGTGAGTACTTTGGTGGAGAGGCTGGCATAGGCTCCGGCATCACCGAGCAGTTCCGCTTGCACGGCAGTCAGCCTGCCGTCCTTCTTGGCTCCGGTCTTGATGCGGACGGTGGTAGCGTGCCGCTTGGGATGAGCCAGCAGGGACTCGACGCGGCTGTAGAGGATTTTGACCGGCCGGCCGGTAGCCTGGGCCAGCAGGGCGGCGTGGATCTGCCCGGCGATGTCCTCTTTGCCGCCAAAGCCGCCGCCCATGAGAGGGCCGATCACCCGCACCTGCTCCGGCGGCAGGTTCATGGCTGCTGCGATTTGGTCTCGGTCGTCGTAAGGGATCTGCGAGGCGACGTACACAGTCAGCTTGGGGTGCTCCGCGTCGTAACCGGCCGGCACACCAATGCTGCACTCTGGTTCCATGAACATGTGATCATACATCGGACTGCGGTATTCGCGCTCCACAACCACATCGGCCTCGGCAAAGCCCTGTTCCACATCTCCATGGCGCACTTTGATGTGCGCCAGCAGATTGCCGCCGTCCCAATCCTCGTGCACCAGGGGAGCATCCGGCTGGCGGGCTTGTTCGGCGCTGCTCACCACCGGCAACGGTTCGTAGGCCACGTCAATCAACTCCAGCGCCTCCACCGCAATCTCAGGCCTGTCGGCTGCCACAAGCGCTACGGCATCCCCCATGTAGCGAACCTTGTCTTGGCAGAGCACCGGCCAATCCTGGTGAACCAACCCGTGCCGGTTGCGGCCAGGCACATCCTCATGGGTCAGAACGGCACGCACGCCAGGCAACGCGGCCGCCTGGCTGGTATCAATGGAGAGGAGCCGGGCATGAGGATAAGCAGCGCGCAGAGTCGCACCGTGCAGCATGCCGGGGAAGGTGATGTCATCGGTGAACCTGGCCGCGCCGGTGACCTTGTCCACCACGTCCGGCCGGGGAAACGAGCGGCCGATGACCCACAGGGGCGATACCGTCTCAATCTCAATCGGGGAGAGCGGTTCGCCGGTCTGGACTTCGTGGATGGCGGACTTGACGGCGCGCAGCAGGCTGGCATAGCCGGTGCAACGGCAAGCGTTGCGGCTGAGGGCGCGCTTGATCGCTTCGTCGGTGACGGGGGAGGAGGGGCTAGAGGCGACCATCTTGTTCCAAAACGAAGCGGCTGACATCAACATGCCCGGCGTGCAGAAGCCGCACTGGACCGCGCCGTGATCAATGAACGCCCGCTGCAAGGGGTGCAGCTCGTTCGGGTCTCCCCAACTGGCGGCCAGCCCTTCAATGGTCAGGACCTGCTTGCCGGCCGCCCGGCGGGCGGGGTAGGTGCAGGAGCGTACGGGCCGACCGTCTAGCAGCACCACGCAGGCGCCACATTGCCCGTCGCCGCAACCGATCTTTGTGCCGGTCAGCCCCAGCTCGCGGCGCAGCACGTCGGCCAGCTTTGCATCCGGAGCAATCTCAAGATCGTATTCAGTGCCGTTGATAGTCAGTTTCATAACACCGCCCTTCCCACAGTAGCGTTGGCAAGCGCGTGCCCCTCCCGGACGTGTCTTGTTGAAGATGTTTCCTGAGACTCAAAGCGCATCATGCACAAGCCCTTGCTACGGCCCTACGAACTCACTCCTGCCATCATCAAGCCAAGTTGTTCCGGCGTAGCCTCGTCGCCATCCACCATGCCCATGATTCGCCCTTCGTAGATGACGGCGATGCGGTCCGAGAGACTCATGATCTCATCCAAGTCTTCTGAAATGAGCAGGATGGCGGTTCCCGCCTGGCACTGCTCCAATAGACGGGCGTGGACGTACTCGGTGGCGCCAATATCGAGCCCGCGCGTCGGCTGGGCGGCGACCAGGACGCGCGGCAGGCGTGAAAGTTCCCGCGCCAGAACAACCTTCTGGATGTTGCCACCAGAGAGGCTCTTGGCCAGCGTCTCACGCGATGGCGTCTTGACCTGGAATTTCTCGATCAGATTGTCGGCAAACTGGGCAATGGCCCGCAGGATGAGAAAGCCGGAGCGGGAAAAGGGTTCTTTGTGATGATCGCGCAGTATCGTGTTTTCCGCCACGGAAAAACCCTGGATCATACCATCCTTCATCCGCTCTTCGGGGATGTAGGCCAGCATCTGCTCGGTCAGCGCGCCAGGCGATTGGCCGGTAGCATCTTTGCCTTCCAGGAAGACTTGCCCCTGGGTGGCTGGCCGCAGGCCAGTGATGACCTCGGCCAGTTCCCGCTGACCGTTGCCGGAAACGCCGGCCAATCCCAGGATCTCACCGGAATACACTTCCAGATCAACGCTGCGCAAGGCTGGCATCTCGCGGTCGCTCTGGGCTCGAAGGTTCTTCAAGGCCAGCCGTACCTTGCCCCGTTCCAGGTCGGCGCGCTCTGGCTTCATAATGACCTCGCGACCCACCATCATCCGCGCCAGGCTGGCTTTGGTGCAACCGGCTGTGTCGCAGCTATCAATCCTCGCACCGTCGCGCAACACGGTCACGCGATTGCTGATGCCAATCACCTCGTGCAGTTTGTGCGAAATGAAGATGACAGCATGGCCGTCCTGGATCATCTGGCGCACGGTGACAAAGAACTCGTCCACCTCCTGTGGCGTGAGCACGGCGGTAGGCTCGTCGAGAATGAGCAAGGCTGCGCCTCGATAGAGCGCCTTGATGATCTCCACACGCTGTTTCTGGCCCACGGCAAGCTGCCATATGTAGGCATCCGGGTCAACCTGAAGGCCGTAGATCTCGGCCAACTCCTGGATTTGCTTCGAGACTCGATCCAGGTCCGTCAGCGGCCCACGGGAAGAAGGCAACCCCAAAGCCACATTCTCGACCACAGTGAGGGATTCAACGAGCATGAAGTGCTGGTGGATCATGCCGATGCCCAGTTCGATGGCATCAAGCGGAGAGTTGATCTGCACCGGCTTGTCGTTCAGCCAGATCTCACCCTCGTCAGGCTCGTACATTCCGTAGAGGACTTTCATGAGCGTGCTCTTGCCGGCCCCATTCTCACCCAGCAAGGCGTGAACCTCGCCAGCGCGCACATCGAAATCCACGCGATCGTTGGCCAGCACGCCGGGGAAGCGCTTGACAATCCCCTTCATTTCCAAACTATGAATCTTGGGCCGGCCAGAAGGTAGAAGCTCACTATTTGTCATCGCTTGCTCCTGGTACGTGTTGCGTATGGCGTGCTGCGTGACCGCGCAACGCCTCCTCCAAAAAACGTGAGATCGTCAGCGGATTGAGCAGATTGGGCAGATCTTGTTCCATTCCTGTCCGCTTCATCAGCCTAATCCGCTGATGGCTACGGAACACGCAGCACGCATACGTATGTTTATTAGTTGCCCAGGTCTATGGTTATGGAACCATCGATGATGCCCTGGACAGTCTCATCGGCAGCAGCTTGCACATCGGCCGGCATGTCGAAGTCGGAGTTGTAATCCATCACCAACCCCTCGTTGGCCAGGGTAATGACGTAAGCCTCGCCGCCATAGGTGGACTTGCGAATCAGGCTGATCATCTCATCCAGTACCACTGTCCAGTCGTAGACCTGGTTAGCCACCACGATGTCGGGGGCCAGCGAAGTCTGGCTGGCCTGGGTGCCTAGCCACAGCACACCGTTATCCTTGGCTACGCCGATGGCGCCCACCACCATCTGGGCGGTACCCGACAGCACGTCGGCCCCGGCCGCCATGTGCGTGTTGGCAGCTTCTGCTGCCAATGCCACATCCGAGAACGAGCCGATGTAGTTGACGTTGACCTTGGCGTCTGGATTGGCAGCCTTCACACCAGCCATGAAACCATCCACGTACAGCTTGGCGTCGCCGGTCTCGATGGGGCCAACCACGCCGACGACGTTGCTCTTGGTCAGCTTGCCGGCGATGACGCCGTTGACGTAGCCGCCCTGATCCGATGCTGCCTCGTAGGCAAAGACGTTGCTGATGCCTTCGTCCACGAAAGTGTTCACCGTGGTGCCATGGGCGAAGCTGGTCTCGGGGAAGTCAGGAGCGATCTCCTGCAGCGAACTGCCGTACTGCGAACCGTGGGCGATCACCAGATCGTATCCTTCGGACGCATAGTCGCGGATGGCTGAGGCGGCGTCGTCCACCACAAACATGCCCTCGGAGTAGACCAACTCCATCTTATTCGCGCCGCCCATCTCCTTCTGGATGGCCAACAGGGCGGCGTACATGGACTGGCTGAAGGCCAGATCGTTGATGGCGCTGGGCATGATGACGGCCACGCGGAACAACCCTTCCTCTACTGCTACTTCCTCTGTGGCTGGCATGGCACAACCGCCAAGCAGCAAGGCCAACACCAGCAGCGACATGAACCATTTTCTCTTGTTCAACATCCTTTTTCTCCTTAGTTTTGGTTGTTGGGAATTGGAGATTGGATATTCTCCTGCTATCCCAGAATTCGGTGCTTGGGGTCCGCAAAAGCATAACTTCCCGACACGATGTCATTGCGAGCGTTTTCTTGCGAAGCAATCCCCACGTTTGTCTAGGACGGAGATTGATTCGTCGCAAGAAAGCGCTCCTCGCAACGATACGATTGAGGAACTATTTGTTTGCGGGCCCTTACAGTGACTGACAGACGTGTGCTACGACTCCTCTGAAGAAACGCCAGATCGTCAACGGATTGAGCAGATTGAGCAGGTTTTGCTTCCTTTCCGTTCGCTCTATCCGCTTCATCTACTTAATTCGCTGATGGCTCTTGACCTTCTTCGGCAGTGTCGTGTCACAGAATTGGAAATCGTCGCTAGGCCTCACCTCCCTCCACTGTCGCTGAGTTCGATCCCTGACCTCAGCCTAATACCCAATATCCAGTATCCAGTATCCAACACCAACTATCCTTCCCTTTGGAACGGCTTTGTCAAGGCAGAGGGGCCACGCACCCGCTGCACAGCTACCACCAGGGCCAGGATGGTCAGGATGTAGGGCATCATCACCGCGAAATCCGAGGGGATGGGGATGCCCAACACCTGAACCCACAACTGCAGGGAGTTGACCATGCTGAATAGCAAGGCCCCCAACAACACGCCAAATGGCCTCCAGCCACCAAAGTAGACCAAGGCCACGGCAATGAAGCCCAGGCCGCTGGTCATGTTTTGCTGGAAGACGTTCAGCAAGCCCACGGAAAGGGAAGCGCCAGCAATGCCGGACAGGATACCTCCTAGCGTGACGGTAAAATAGCGCACGCGGCTCACACTGACGCCCAGCGAGTCGGCTGCTTGCGGGTTTTCGCCAACCGCACGGATCTTCAGGCCCAAGGTGGTTTTGTTCAACACGAACCAGGCAATGGGAACCAGGGCAAAAGCTAAGTAAACCAGGATGTTCTGGCTGAAGAAGATCTTGCCCAGGGCAGGAATGTCACTCAGCACCGGGATGTATATCGGCTTGAAGCCGCTCACCGTCTTCACGGTGCCCAGCAGCTTGTGGAAGAGCAAATCGCTCAGCCCCAGGCCAAAGAGGTAAAAGCCAATACCGCTGATCCCCTGTTTTGCTTGCAGGTTTATGCTGACAAAGGCCATCGCCAGCCCCATCACCGCGCCGACGATGACAGCCGCCAGCATCCCCAGCCACAGGTTTTCAGTGAGGAAGGTGACGTAGAAGGCGGCAAAAGCCCCCAGGAGCATCTGCCCCTCAACTCCTAGATTAAGCACACCGCTCCGCTGCCCAAGGGTCTCGCCGATGGCAGCGTAGAGGTAAGGCGTGGCCAATCGGATGCCGGAAGCCAGGATACCAACAAGCACTGTGACTGAAAAGAGTTCTGATATCATGAGCTCCCCCCCGCTTCAGGTAGCAATGATGGTTCGTTTGCGATTTCGCTCGCGGCCTCAGTCATTCGTTTCCGTTGCCGGCGGTGACGCCAGATTTCACTGCCAACTACAAAGATCACCACTAACCCATTGAGCGTGGTGATGAAGGCGGAAGGCACCTGCATGACCCGCTGTAGCTTGTTGCCCCCCACCAGCAATGCCCCGAACAGGAATGAGGCAGGAATGGCGCCTATGGGGTGCAGTTGGCCAAACAGGGCGGCCACGATGCCATTGAAACCTGCGCTGCCGGTAAATCCGGTCGCCGAGCCATCGGTGATCATGCGGTAGTTTAGGCCGTAGACCTGGACGGCTCCGGCCAGTCCGGCGAACGCGCCACTCAGCAGCAGAGCCATCACAACGTGTTGCTTCACCTTGATGCCGCCGTAACGGGATGCATCGGGGTTCTGACCCACGGCCCGGATGCGATACCCCAGCGTAGTGCGCCAGAGGAGGATGTACACCAGGATGGCCAGGACGACGGCTATCGCTGCTCCCAGATGCAGGCGGGTGGGCGCCAGGCGGGGCAAACGGAAGGCCTGTTCGAGACGAGCCGTCTGGGGAATGCGGGAGGCCAGTTTCAGTTGAGCTGGATCAATCATCGGGCCACGCAGCAGGTAGTTCATGATCTGGACGGCAATGGCGTTCATCATCACCGTGCTCAGGATCTCATTGGCGTTGAAGTAGGCCTTCAGTACGCCTGGAATCCCTCCCCAGATCGCCCCACCCACGAAGCCTGCGAGCAGAGCCAGGGGAATGACCACCCAACCAGGCCAGGTCGGCAGACTTAGGCCCACCAGGGTTCCCAGTAGGGCCCCGATGATCATCTGCCCTTCGCCGCCGATGTTGATGACATTGCCCCGAAAGCTGATGCAGATGCCTATCCCCACCAGAAGCAGGGGCACGGCTTTGACGACGGTTTCCGCCACGGCGTTGCTGCTGCCGAAAGCGCCCTCCAGCAGAGCTCCGTAGGCTTTCGCCGGATTTGCGCCCAGTGCCAGCAACATGATGGCCCCAATCGCCAGTGCAGCCAAAGTGGCTATCACCGGCAACAGGGCATCGAACATCTGAGAGATACGGGACCTGGATAACCAAGATCGCATGCTCGATCAACCTCCTTCAACATGAGTGTGCTGTTGCACTGTAACCGTCTAGCGAAGCTCCGCCGTTCGGATGAAAAAGCCTGGAATCGTCAGCGGATTGAGCG
>CAZPMV010000099.1:0-10318 GCA_964587335.1 uncultured Anaerolineales bacterium | reverse complement strand
GCCGTTCACGAATTCGTCTTCAAGCTGTCACGACTGCGAGACCTGCTGTACACCAAAACCGCCCGCGAGATCGCTCGCGGGCGGCACGAATTCACGGTCGCTTTCTTCCAGCGACTGGACGCTGAGGTGCGGGGCGAAGCGTGAGCCTCCGCTTCGGTTGCGCCGGCCAGGAGACCGGCGCGAGCCGGATGGGAGAACAGCTACCCGTCATCCCCCCTTACCTTGTACCGGTAGCGCTTGGTCTCGCTGCGTCGCCGCTTCTCTGCCAGGCGGCGTTCCCTGGCCCACCTCGGCACCCTGCTGCGGCGACGCCGCTTGGGAATGTACAGCGCCTGCCGTAGCAGCGTCTGAAGACGCTCAATCGCCTCTTGGCGGTTGCGTAGCTGACTGCGCTCCGACTGGGCCGCCACACGCAGAATCCCCTCGCTGTCAATCCGCCCTGCCAGTCGCTTCAGCAGCCGTTGCCGCTGTTCTTCGGTGAGACTCGGCGAATGGGCAACATCGAACAGCAGCTCCACGCGAGTGGCTGTACGGTTCACGTGCTGACCGCCAGGGCCGCCGCTGCGGGAGAAGCGAAAACGCAGTTCCGACAGTGGAACAGCCAACTGATCGGTGATCGGCAGTATCTCTTGGTTCATTCTGAGTTCACAAATCGACGAAGCTCCCTCAGTCGCCGAAGAAGGTGATGCCGTAGATCAACACCGTCAGCAGCGCATCCGCCAGTGTGAACCACATCACGGCTGGGAACAGCGCAGGGCGCTCCGCACGGCGCCAATAAACACGCCAGAAGATTGACCCGGCCACTGCGGCGACGATGATCAGCACTATCACCGACCAGGCGCCCCGCAGCCAGGCGGGAATCAGGCTGAGGCCAGGAGGCAACATCAGCACCGGAGACAGCACCATCAACTTAGCCAGGAAATAGATCACAAGAGCGATGAGAAAGCCAATGAGTGGGCCGCGGTCAGTGAGACTATCGTCTGCACCGAAGATGTAGAAGAGTCCGCACCAGATGATCACGGGCACCATCAGCATGATCACCAGCGGCAACAAGGAAAGACCGGAGACCAGACCCCACGCCGTGTCTGCTGCTCCCAGCAGGAGATCCTGCGTCGTCAGGGTATTGAGGTGCGCACGCGCAGCCGGTGCTGTGCTGGCGTAATACACGCTGCGCTCCGTCGGCGTGTCATAGTCCACCCATACCAGATGCAGGTGACCATGGTCATCGGCTGCAGCCACTGGCCACTGAGAAAGGCTCGTCGTGCGGCCAGCCATCTGATATGCTACCAGTTGCCCGTCCTGGTAGAGCGCCAGCACCACCTGGTTGTCGTTGCTGTGGCGATACGCCACCCGCGAGCTCACCACCACTGCCAGTTCCTCACGCTGGCCTGGAACAGGCCATGGCGCCTCCAAGAAACCACTCGGGCGGCCCATACTCCCCGGCAGCGCCAGCAGCAGATGCTCCAGACTGTAGGCTTCTGCCTCCCGAACGGGTCCGGTCAGCGCGTCATATGCCTCGGCAACCTCCGGTACCCAAACGTTCTCTCGCCGCGCATCCTGGGGTCGGCCGAGCGGGAAGTGCACATATGGTGCTTCGGCCGAGCCCGCCGAGAGCCCACTGCGCCACTCGACCGACCAGAAGACGTACACCTGGCGCTCATCCAGGCCTATGACAATGGGTTTCCGAATCCCTATGCCCTCTGCCGGTATACTTCCTATCTCTGTACCAGCAGTGAAAGCCACCTGGCCTTGCGGGAAGCCCGCGTAGCGCAGTCGCCTGTCCCTGCCAGTGCTGGGACCCATCCACGCCAAGTGGATCGTGCCCTCCCGATCCACTTGCGCTGTGGGCTCCTCCCCTTCAGCTATGCGCATAGCATTCGTCTGCGGCGAGCCGTCTGGTCCCAGTCGCTGGTGGTAGAGCGACGCAGTATCTCCCTCTTCCATCGCCCAGAAAACCTCGACGCTGCCATCGCCACTGGTCGCGACTTCGTAGCTCAGTGTTGCCTGCTCAGCCGATGACAACTGCAACCCTTCGCCCTCAGGCGTCCCAGAGGCGTCCAGCAACATGTAGAACAGGCCATCCTGGGACTTGGCATCCCTCCGCGCCAGGGCGAAGAAGTGCACGCTTCCCCGCGAGGCAATCTTTAGTCGCGGCCGGCGCGGAAGGAAGAGAAAAGGCAGCACCTGCTCAGCCAGTGTCTTGCCCTCACCATCCAGTTGCGCGTAGTACAACTCCGTGTCTTGGCCCTGAACTTCTCGGCCGCTCCAAGCCACGTGCACCCGCTGTCCATCCGGTTCCACGGCCAAGGCACTGAACTGCAACAAGGAAGCGTGGCCCACTCGCTGGCCTCGACTCCAATCTTCGCTTGTCTTGACCGTGCGCTCTGGCCGCGTGCTGCAGCCCACAAGCAACAGAAGCAGAATCGCAGCAGTCAGCATAGCCCAGCAACGCCGGATTGTCTCTCGTTTCACTTGCATTGCAGTTCCTCCCGCGAGTTCTTGTCTCCGATCATCCCCAATGCCTCGGCAGGTGGTGCGCCGACGTCGTCAGCGGAAGAGCGGAACGATCGGGAAATTGACGTTCCGGTCTTTCCGCTCTTCCGCTGACAGCGATGTGCTGCCTCCCTCCCGCAGCGCGGCGCGCAAGGCGGCGTGGTCGCTCCAAGGCTCATCGTCACTGCCAAAGCACATCGAGCGTTCGTGCCCTTTGCCAGTGACGATGACCACGTCTCCCTCCTCTGCCATGCGGACAGCAAAGGCAATGGCTTCCGCCCGGTCGCCGATGCGCCAGTAGTCTTCACCCTCCTGCCGCCCCGCCTCCTGGCAGCCATGGGCGATCTGAGCCATGATCTCGTCCAATGGTTCGGTACGCGGGTCCTCGGCGGTGATGACCACCCGATCCGCCAACCGCCCGGCGATGCGCCCCATCCACGCCCGTTTCTGCACATCACGCAGCCCCGCGCAGCCGAAGACGACGATCACCTGACCAGCGGTGAGACGGCGCGCTGTCTCCAGAGCAACTTCCAGCGCCCGCGGAGTGTGGGCGAAATCCACGAAGGCTCGGAAACTCTGACCCTCGTCAATGCGCTCCATGCGCCCGATCACGCCTTTCATGCCCGCTATGCCACGCTGGATGGCCTCCACCTCGATGGAGTGCGAGAAGCCCACGGCCACCGCAGCCAGGCAGTTGTAGACATTATACTCACCGATGAGGGAAGTCTCAAGTTCAAAGCTCGAACTCAAAGAATGGGCTGCCTCCCCGCCGTCGTCAGCGGAAGAGCGGAACGATCGGAGAATGGACGTTCCGGTCTTTCCGCTTTTCCGCTGACAGCGATGCGCTGCCGTCCGGTGCACCTCAACGGTGAAGCGGGTCGCGGACGGAGCGTAGCGAATGTTCACGGCGCGGACGTCAGCGCTCTCGCTGAGGCCGTAGGTGAGCTGGACGTCGGCAGGGATGCTCTGCAACCGCTCGAAGGAGCTGTCATCAGCGTTGAGGATGGCGATCTTGGGCACGCCCGGCTTACGGTGGCCGTGGCCCAGGCTCTCGAAGAGCAGCGCTTTGGCCGCCACGTACGCGTCGTGCGATCCGTGGAAGTCCAGATGCTCGTGGGTGATGTTGGTGACCACAGCAAGGTCGAAGTCGCAAGCGACCACGCGGTGCTGCGCCAACCCGTGCGACGTGGCTTCCAGCACACCGTATTCGCTGCCAGCAGCAACCATCCGCGCCAGATAGGCCTGCACGTCGGGAGCATCAGGGGTGGTCGTGTGCAGGCCCGTGCCGCAGCTCTCCTCGCCAAAAAGCGCACTGACGGTACTGATCATGCCCGTCCTGTGCCCGGCGGCAGTGAGCACGGCGTGGATGAGATTGACCACCGTCGTCTTGCCGTCAGTGCCGGTGACGCCGATCATCTTCAGACGACGGGAAGGGTAGCCATGCCAGGCGGCAGACAAGTGCGCCAGCGCTTCGCGGCCGTTGCGGACGCGAAGGTAGGGAAAGGAGGCGATAAATGAAGCAGAAGAGAGAGAAAGGGACGAGGATTCCCTCGTTTCCCCCCCTTCCCCTCTGGTCCCTATGGCCCTCCATCCCTTTTCCCCTACAACAGCTACCGCTCCCCCAGCCAGCGCCTGGCCGATGAAGTCGTGCCCGTCAACACTAATCCCCTCGTAGGCGACGAACAACGCGCCAGGCTGTACCTGGCGCGAGTCGGCGGTGACGACAGTGACCTTCACCGCCTGGAGAGCATCGTCAGAGACGGTGCAGTGCTGCACTTCCGGCAGAGCGGCAATGAGTTGGTCAAGTTGCATCTAATAACACGCCCACCACACGAAGCTGCTAGAACACTTCCGGGCCTGAATGGCCAGCGGAACAGCGGAACAAGCGGAATGCCCCCCCCTACCTTTCCGCTCTTTCCGCTTCTCCGCCGACTTCATCCCCCGCAGTTAGAAGCCAAACCGAAGCCAGTCTGTGCCGGTGATGATGCCACAAGCCAGCATCAGGAACACGATCAGGATGATGATCCCACAGCCGCAGCCGCTGCACGAGCAGCCCCTCCCGAAGCCGAAACGCTCTTCCAGCCAGTCAAAAGCCGCGGTCAACAAAAACATCTCCAGCAACCCCTGCAAGCAACCTTGACGCCGATTCACTGTTTCCTCCCCGTGGATAATGGTGTAGAAGTCTCAGGAGACTTCCGCCCAAGAGACTTCCACCCGATTGTACCATGCGGCTGCTGGACTTGCATGACCACCGCCCGACGACAGGCTGACGCTGGGCGCACGCCCCGCTCCAAGCGGGGCACGCTCGCTCAGCTCACACCAGTCAGGCCCAACTCCTCTGCGATCCCCTTCATTGCCTCCAGGACGATGCTGATGTGTTCCGACAGCTCAATGCCCAGGTCTGTCGCGCCCTCTTCGATGTCCCGTCGGTTGACCCCGGCGGCAAAGGCCTTGTCCCTCCATTTCTTGCGTACCGATTTGACCCTGACATCGCGGATGGCTTTGCTGGGCCGCACCAGGGCAACGGCCACGATCAAGCCCGTGAGTTCATCCACGGCGAACAGCGCCTTCTTGAGCAGGCTATCGCGGGGGACACCAGTGTAGTCAGCATGGGACAGCACAGCATCCACGATCTCCTCCGGCCAGCCCCGCTCCCGCAGAATGGTGGCGCCGGCGTAGGGGTGCTCGTCAGCCGTAGGGTGCTGTTCGTAGTCGAAGTCATGGAGCAAACCGACGATGCCCCACAACTCCTCGTCCTCGCCGAAGTGACGAGCATAGGTGCGCATCGCGGCCTCGACAGCCAGCATGTGGCGGACGAGATTCTGGTTGAGCGTGTAGTCGTTCAGAAGTTGCCAGGCGTTTTCTCGCGTGACCATGTGTATACACCTCGATTGGGAGCTATAGACCTATCCAGTCCGACATCATGTCCGGGCCTGAATGGTCAGCGGAACAACGGAATAGGCGGAATGACCCCCTACCTTTCCGCCCTTTCCGCTTCTCCGCTGACTTCATGTCCAGGCCTGAATAGTCAGCCGAACAGCGGAACAAGCAGAATGACCCCCTACCTTTCCGCCCTTTCCGCCCTTTCCGCTTCTCCGCTGACATCATCCCTCGCGCAACGTCACATCCCCGGCCAGCACTCGCTCCTGGTGGCCGTCAGGCAGTCGCAGCAGCAGCGCGCCGTCGGCGTCCACTCCCACGGCCTCACCCTCCAGCACACTCCCTCTCCCTGGCAAGGGGAAGGAGGGAGAGAGGGTCGTGACCCGCACAGTGCGCCCCAATGTCACCAGGCGCGCAGCCCACTCCGCATGAGGCGACTTCCCCACCCGCAGCCGTTCGTAGCGTTGCTCCAACCGCACCAGCAGTTCATTGAGCAGCGACAGGCGATCCACCGGCGCTCCCAACACCTGCGAAAGCCCGATAGCAGTACGCTGCAATTCGGCATCGGCCTGCAGCCGGAAGTCCACGTTGACGTTGAGGCCGACGCCCACCACGGCAGAAGCGAGCTGTTCCCCTTCCGTCTCCAACTCGGTGAGGATTCCCGCCAGCTTCTTGTCTTCCAGCACCAGATCGTTGGGCCACTTCAGCCCCGGGCGGAGACCGGTCTGCGCTTCCACTGCCTCGGCACAGGCCAGCCCGGCGATCATGGTCAGTCCCTGTGCTTGTGCTGGAGCCAGGTGCGGGCGGAAGATCAACGAGAGCAACAGGCAGGAGCCAGCCGGCGCCCACCAGCGCCGCCCCAGACGCCCCTTGCCAAGGGTCTGCTCCTCGGCGATGATCAGGGTTCCCTCTGCCGCGCCGCCGCGGCCCAGTTCGCGGCCTACGTCGTTGGTCGAGCCAACACGGGCGAAGTAGTGCGCTGGCCGCCCCAGCCAGGCAGTGGTCAGGGCCGTCTGAATCATCGCCACCGACAGCTCGCTCAACGCAACACTCGCTTGTCGCCCACCCGGCGGGTCACCCTCCGCTCGTCCAGGTGCTCCATGAGCGGCAGAGCGTACTTGCGGCTGGTTCCGAACATGTCCCGCACCTGAGCCACCGTGATGCTCCCCTCGGACCGCAGATGCGCCACTATCCGCTCCGCCATCTCATGGTAGGTCTCAGCCAAGAAGAGAACACCCTCATTGACCCGCGTAAGCGTCTTGGCCTCGATCAGGGCATGCAGCACGTCGGGGCTGGTGCTGGCCGTGGCCTCTGCGACCGAAGGAGGCGTGTAGGGATGGGCGCGGAAACGGCCGAGGAGGGCATCCACCTGCTTCTGCTGCTGCGGAGAGAAACGCACCACGTGATCGGCCGTGCGGATGAACTCCTCCGCCTCGACCACAACCCCTTCAGCCACAGCCCGGCCGACCAGCTCGTTGAACAGCCGGCCCGGCCACGCACGGCGCGGTTGCAGCCGGCTCTTCAGCTCTTCGCGGGGCATGCCCAATCGCAGTGGATGCTGGTCATGGTGGTCAACCAACACGGACTGTAGCCTCTGCTTCAGATGCTGCCACCCTGCAGACGACACCAGGTAGCGGTTGCTCGCCACCGCCTGTGCTGCGGGTACCGCTTCCTCGCTGCCGCCGAGGAACGACACTTGCCCTGTGGACAGCAATTTGTCCAGCGCGCTAATGGCCGCCCCCCCCAATCCGCTTGCGGCCGCTGTCTCTCGTGCACCGCCAGGTTCCCTCTCCTGCAGCGCCTGCAGCAGGATGTCCTCCGGCTGGCCGCGGGCCAATGTCTCCAGGCGGGCGATGGTCTCGGGGCGGAAGCGGCGGTGGTGCCGCTTCGGGTGAGGGTTGACCACCCGCCCGCCTCCCAGCGTGCGACTCGGGGAAGGCCGCCGCAGGATGAATCGATCGCCAGTGGCCACAGCCACCGGCCCACGTAAACGGACCTGCACCCACCCCTCGCCGCCCAACGGGATCACCTCTGCATCCAGCAAGCGGATGCGGGCCACCACCTCAGCCGCGCCGCAGAAGAAGTCCACCTCCTGGTTGTGCTGCAGCGGGGCAGGAGCATCAGACAGCAGCCGCAGCCGCAGGTCCACAAGCTGCGTGGGGCGGAGCAAACCCGGCAAGGTGACCACCCGGCCGCGCTGGAGTTGTTCGGTGCGCACACCGCTGAGGTTGATGGCCACGCGGCTACCAGGCACGGCCCGCTCGATCTTGCGCTTGTGCGTCTGCAAGCCGCGGATGCGTGCCCGCACTCCGCCGGGCACAATCTCCACCTCCTGGCCGATCTCCAAAGAGCCATCGCTGAGGGTGCCGGTGACGACGGTTCCGAAGCCAGCCACGGTGAAGACACGGTCAATGGACAGGCGTGGCCGCCCCATGTCTCGCCGCGGCGGTGCGTTCTCCAGCACGGTCTCCAGCGCCTCCAGTAACCGGGGCAACCCTTCGCCCGTACGAGCGGAGACCGGAACTACAGGCGCGCCAGACAGGCAGGTGCCGGCCAGCAGTTCACTCACCTCCTCCTGGACAAGCTCCAGCCACTCGGGCTCCTGCACCAGGTCCGTCTTGGTGAGAGCCACCACACCGGCCGGTACGTCCAGGAGGTCGAGGATCGCCAGGTGCTCCCGCGTCTGGGGCATGACCCCCTCGTCAGCAGCCACAACAAAGAGAGCCACGTCAATGCCGCCGATCCCGGCCAGCATGTTCTTGATGAAGTCAATGTGCCCAGGCACGTCCACCACGCCGACCTGCTCGCCGCTGGGCAGCGTCAGCCAGGCAAAGCCGAGGTCAATGGTCATCTCGCGTGCTTTCTCTTCGGGTAGACGGTCGGGGTCAATACCCGTGAGAGCCAGCACGAGCCTCGACTTGCCGTGGTCTACGTGCCCAGCAGTGCCGATAACGCGCATGGGTCAGTCGCCTCTCCTCGTCATCTCCGGGCCTGAATGGTCAGCGGAACAAGCCGAATGCCCCCTACCTTTCCGCTCCTTCCGCTTCTCCGCTGACTTCATCTCCGTTTACGCATCAGGCTGTCCCGCTCACCGACCGCCTTCTCGAACTCACTTTGCCAGCGCTGCAATTCGGCCAGCCGGTGGGCGTTCTCCACTTCCCGTAGACGCCACAGACCAGCCAACTGCTGCTGTAGCGCGTTGATCTCATCTTCCAGCGCTGCAAGCCGCGGCATCAGCTCATTGTGGCGCTGGTACTGCTCCTTCCATTGATGCTCCCACTGCAACTCGTGCTTCTTCCAGCGCTTCTCGTCATCTCCCTGCCATGCCTCCAACTCTCTGCGCTGACGCTCCTCGGCCAAGCGCTGCAGTTCCGCTATCTGATTCTGATCCCGCCGGAGCTGGTCCTGGAAGGGCTCCAACCTCGCCATCATCTGCCGCCCGGCCTCGGCCGCTTCGTTGAACTCCTGCATGCGGTCCGACAGGTTGCTCACATCTTGACGGTGCGCTTCCACTTCCTCCCGCCACTGGGTCATCTCTCGCTTGCGCCGTTCATGAGCCACCCGTTGGCTCTCCATCCACTCGGTTTGCTCTCGCACCAGATTGGTCTTGAATTGCAGCAGTTCCTGAACGTGGCGCTCGTGACGCTGGGTTCTGTCCTCCAACGACTTCAACCTGCTGTCTTGCTTCTCAGTGCGCTTGAGGAGCGTCAGGTTCTCCTCTTGCAGACCGGCGATGCGCTTGTTGTCGTAGGCACGCTGCTCCGTCAGGTAGGACAGATTGCGAGCCCGCTCGTCGAAGTCTTTGCTCATAGTAGTGACCTCGTGGCGCAAGCTCATCAGCAGTTCTCCAAGGCGGCGATCCTCCGCCTCACGAAGCCGCGGTTCCTCCTCGTGTCGAGACAAGTCCTGCAACTCCCTGCGCACTTCGCCCATGATCTTGGACTGAGCTTCGCGCTCAGCCATGCGCAACCGTTCCGTCTCCCGCTGCGCTTTGCGGCGCTGCTCATCCCGCTTGTCGAGCAAAAGCACTACTTCGTTCTTGAACTGCTGAAGGGTTTCGTCAAATCGAGCGAACTTGGAGAGCTGTGCCTGGGTGTTGGCAAGACGGCCTTCCAGGTCCTTGACCTGCCGCGATTGCTCGCTGAGTTCACCCGTCTGCCGCTCCACCAGTTGCTGCAGCTTGGTGATCCCAGCCCGCTCGCGGCGCAGTTCCTCGTCCAGCCAGTTGACCATCTGAGTCAGTTGTGTTGTGTCCATGTTCTGCATCCTTATGTGAACTGAGTGCTGATAACTTACCTTTCAAGGGTGTATTATACCACCCTTTGCTGGGCCGGGCAATCGAAAGCCATGCTCCTTGGTGAGACTAGACCATCGCTGCCTCTACCGCAGCCACCAACTCGCCGCTGACGACCAGTTCGTGCACCGCTTCAATATGCGGGTACATGATCGCATCCTCTTCGAGAAAAGGCACCCTTTCTCGAATGAGCCGATAGGCAACAGCCGTGCCCCGGCCCAGTTGTGCCCTCGGTCCCAACACCTGGCGGCGGAAGTCAATCCCCTGCGCGGCGGCGAACAGTTCGATGGCCAGGATGTAGTTCAGATTGCACAGGATACGCCGCGCCTGGCGGGCGGCAGCCGGGCCGTTGGAGACGTGGTCCTCCATGTTGGCCGAGGTGGGAATGGTGTCCGCACTGGCAGGATGCACCAGCACCTTGTTCTCCGAGGCCAGCGCGGCGGCCGTGTACTGCGTCAGCATGAAGCCGGAGTTGAGGCCCCCGTGCTGGGTCAAAAAGTCGGGCAGCACGTGGCGGTTGCTGCTGCCGTCGGTCAGACGAGTGAGGCGACGCTCGGCCATGTTGCCCAACTCGGTCAGCGCCAGCCCCAGATAGTCGAAGGCGATGGCCAACGGTTCGCCGTGGAAGTTGCCACCAGAAAGGCACACGGG
>CAZPMV010000098.1:4584-10351 GCA_964587335.1 uncultured Anaerolineales bacterium | reverse complement strand
CGAACTGGGCGCGCACCAGCCCCCGCCGCCGGTAGTCTGGATGCGTGCCCACCAGTTCGGGCCGCCCGACTCCGAACTCGATCCCGCCGTATGACCAGGTCTGTGAGATTAGATTGGCCGACGAGACGATGGCGCCGGTGTTCGTGTCCTCGACCAGCGTGAAGTCAGCCACATTGAACGTGGGGTGACTGCGCTCCGCCAGGTCCCGCGCCAAGGCCGCGACGGTTTCGGCCAGTTCTTCACCAGGATCGCGATGGACGTCGCCATTGAAAGCGACGAGCCGTTCGGCATCCGCCGCTGTAGCCCGTCGCAGAATCAACCCATCCCCCAGAATGACCTGCTCTTCTTTGCTCATATCTCCAACCCCAGCTACTCCTCCTCAACCTTAGCCTCAGCCTTAATCATCGCCAACAACCTCGCCTCATCAATCACCGGCACGCTGTGCTTCTGCGCGGCTCTGGTCTTTGAGCCGTCAGGCTTATCGCCCGCCAGCAAGTAGCTGGTTCTGCCGCTCACCGAGCCGGTAACCTTGCCGCCGTGTTCCTCAACGAGCGCTTTGGCCCGCTCTCGGCTCATGCTGGGCAGCGTGCCCGTGATGACGAAGGTCAGCCCCGCCAGCGGGAGCGGCCGTCCCGTCTCCGCCACCTCTTCGGTCAAACGCAGGCCAGCCGCCCGCAGCCGCGCCACGAGCCGGCGGTTGCGCTCCTGCCCGAACCACTCCACGATGCTGCTTGCCGTGTGCGGCCCCATGCCCTCGATCTCCTCCAGCTCCTCCGGTGTGGCCGTCATCAGCCGATCCAGTGAGCCGAAGTGGTGTGCCAGTCCACTCGCCACCGTCCAGCCAACGCCTCGAATGCCCAGTGCCGTCAGCAGCCGCGCCACCGCCCCATCCTTCGTCGCTTGGATGGCCGCCAGAAGGTTGTCGGTGCTTTTCTCGGCAAAGCCTTCCAGCGCCAGGATCTCCTCCCGTTTCAGGACGTAGAGGTCGGCGGCATCGCCCAGCAATCCCTTGTCCACGAAGAGCCTCACCGTGCGCACACCCATACCCTCTACGTCCATGGCGTACACGAAGTGCGCGATGCGCTCCACCCGCTGCGCCGGGCACGCCGGATTGAGGCAATAGACCGCCACCTCCCCTTCCGGTCTGACCACCGGCTGGCCACACGAGGGGCAGCGCTTCGGCAGCTCGATCACCCGCTCCTGCCCCGTGCGCAAGTCCACCACAGGCCCGATGACGTGAGGGATGACGTCACCAGCCCGCTTGATCCGCACGACATCGCCGATGCGGATGTCCTTGCGAGCGATGTCATCGAAGTTATGTAGACCTGCGTGCTGGATCGTCACGCCGCCAACCTCCACCGGTTCCAGGATGGCCACAGGGTTGAGCGTGCCGACGCGGCCGACGTTGATCTCCACGTCCAGCAGGCGCGTGGTCGCCTCGCGGGCAGGGAACTTGTAGGCCACGGCCCAGCGCGGCTCCCGCCCGACGACGCCCAGCCGCGCCTGCGTGGTCAGATCGTCGATCTTGACCACGACTCCATCGGCCTCGTAGGGTAGGATGTCCCGCTTCTCCATCCACTCATGGCAGTAGCTCACAACCTCCTCAAAGTCGGCGAAGCGAGCGATATCGCGGTTGATGGGGAAGCCCAGCGTGCGCAGGAACTGCAGGCTTTGCCATTGACTGGACACTTCCGCATCTTCAACGTACCCGATCTGATAGGCGAAGAGACTGAGCGGCCGCGTCGCGGTGATGCGGGGATCGAGTTGACGCAGCGAGCCAGCAGCGGCATTGCGGGGGTTGGCGAAGAGCTTCTCGCTCGCCTCGGCCTGGCGCCGGTTCAGTTCCCCGAAAGCCTCCACGGGCATGTATACCTCGCCGCGCACCTCGAGGAGCGGTGGTGCTGGCAGGCTGCCGGGATCCACGGGAATGCGCAGCGGCAGCGCTTTGATAGTGCGCAGGTTGCTGGTCACGTCCTCACCCACCAGGCCATTGCCGCGCGTCGCCCCACGTACCAAGCGACCATTCTCGTAGGTCAGCGCCACAGCCAGGCCGTCTATCTTCGGCTCCACCACGTAGGCCAACCGCGTGTCATCCGGCAGCAGCCTGAGAAACCGCTCTCGCCAGGCGCGCAACTCCACCTCGTCGAAGGCGTTGCCCAAGCTGAGCATAGGCACGGGGTGCGTTACCTTGGAGAAGGCTGCCAGTGGTTCGGCCCCCACCCGCTGCGTGGGCGAATCCGAGGTGATCAACTCCGGGTGCGCTGTCTCCAGCTCCTGCAACTCCCGCAGCAGCAAGTCGTATTGGTGATCGCTGACCACCGGATCGTCAAGCACGTAGTAGCGGTAGTTGTGAAAGCGGATCTGCTTGCGCAGCTCGGCGATACGATCTTCTACCATCCAATCCCCATTTCCCATCTTCTCTCCCCAAGTTTGCTCACGTTCACGTCAAGGCTTCTATACCAGCCAGAATCCTGGCCTCCGACTTGGCTCCCAGGCCGGGCAGTTTTCGCAGCTCGCCCGCCTGGGCAGCAGCCTTCACCTCGGAGATGCTGGTGAGGCCAGCCTCCTGCCACAGCAGCCGCACCCTCTTGGGCCCCACGTCGGGGATAGCCAGCATGTCCACCACATCGCGCGGCACCTGCGCCTGCAAGCGCTCGTAGTAGTCGAGCCGGCCCGTGGTGCGCAACAGCTCGTCGAGCTTCTTCGCCAGCGCTTCGCCCACGCCGGGGATATCCCGCAACTGGCCTGCCTGCCAAAACTCGGCAACATCCTGCCCCAGCGTTTCGATGTTGTCGGCCGCGCGGCGATAGGCCAGCACGCGGTAGCGATCCTCGCCCAGGATGTCCAGCATGTCGCCGATGCGCCGCAGCAACTCGACCACCTGCTCGTTCGTCCACACTAGCTCGGTCATGGTCTCCCTCCCGTCTCAGCGCCGACATTATACTCGCTTTTGCCAATGTTGACAACGTGAGACTACTTTGACAAAAGCGACGCTTTGCCGTATTATTGGGCCCATAGCTGATGGCGGATGGCGAATAGCCGATAGTTCGGAGAGGGTAGGACGCTAGCGTGAGCACATTGACTACTCCCTGGAGCAGATTCCGCCGGTGCAGCCTGGTCGGGCAGGCCAGGCTGAACTGGGCGGCGGCGCTGCTGGCACTAGGGCTTCTCCTGGCCCTGGCCCCACTTGAAATGACGCTGGCGCTGCTGGTGGGCGGCGGTCTGGTGCTGCTCATTCTGCTGCGGCCAGTGGTTGGCCTCGGCCTGCTGGCACTGATCCTCCCCCTCAGCCAGGTGCAGCAAGTATCCCTGGCTGGCGCACAGTTGGGCGTGGCAGAAGCGCTGCTGGCGCTGACGCTGACCGCGTGGCTGCTGCGCATGGCCGCCCAACGGGAGATCCACTTTCCGCATCCGCCCCTGCTGCTCCCCTTCCTGGCTTTCATCGGCGCTCAACTGCTGTCGCTCTTGGTCAGCCGCTCGCTGCGGGAAAGTCTGCCCGAACTGCTGAAATGGGTAGAGATGCTGGCGCTCTATCTCTTCATCGCCAGCGAGGTGGAGCGGCGCCATGTGCCTTGGATCATCGGCGCGACGCTGGTGGCCGGGAGCGCACAAGCCCTGCTAGGCGCCTACCAGTTTGTGCGCCAAGCCGGCCCGGAAGCCTTCGTCCTCCTGGGGCGGTTCATGCGCGCCTACGGCACGTTCAGCCAACCAAACCCCTACGCTGGCTACCTGGGGCTGATCGCTCCCCTGGCGTTGAGCTTGGCGCTGCGGGCGCTGGGCCGCACGTGGGAGGGAGTGCGACGTGGCCCGCGCAAGTTGCCGCCGGACATGACGCGCCGCTGGCTGGCAGCCGGCTTCTTCGGCGGGATGACGGCACTGCTGATCGCTGGCATTGGCGCGAGCTGGTCGCGGGGCGCGTGGCTGGGCTTGGCGGCCAGCGCGGTCGTTGTGAGCGCGCTGCGCAGCCGCAAAGCAGCGATGGTCTTTGCACTGCTGGTGGCTCTCGTCGCTGCCTTGGCCATCCTGGGCAGCTTCGGGCCGATGCCGAGTGCGCTGAGCAGCCGCCTGGCCCATCTTGGAGAGTACATCCAGTACGCCACTGACCCCAACTTGGCTACCGTGGAGATCACCGATGCCAACTTCGCCGTTCTGGAGCGGGTGGCCCACTGGCGAGCGGCGTGGGGCATGTTCAGCGGTCACCCTTGGCTGGGCGTGGGCATCGGCAACTTCAGCGCGGCCTACGCTGCCTATGCCCTGCCCCACTGGAGCAATCCGCTGGGCCATGCACACAACATATACCTTCACTTCCTGGGCGAAACTGGGCTGCTGGGACTTGCAGGCTATCTGCTGCTCTGGCTGGTGGCCATCGTGCGAGTGTGGCGAGCCCGCACGGCCACTGATGACTATACGAGAGCCATCACCATCGGCGTCCTGGGCGTCATAGCCCACCTGACTATACACAGCCTTGTGGACAACCTGTACGTACAGGGCATCTACCTGCATCTGGCGATCCTGCTGGGCATGGTGGAAGTACGAAGCCGGTAGATTGGTACACTGGTACATTGGTAGAGGGAATGCTGTCTTGGCCAGACTTGTCGCTCTCGCTCGCAACAACTCCAAGGAGATCATCCGCTTCCTGAAGTTCGCCACCGTCGGTGTGATCGGCACAGTGGTGGACTTCGGCGTGCTGAACCTGCTCATCCAACTGGCAGGTATGTCCAAGCTATGGGCCAACACCTGTTCGTTTACGGCGGCGGTCATCAGCAATTTCGTCTGGAATCGGCTGTGGACGTTCCCCGAATCGCGGGAGCGCCCGCTTCTTTCGCAGCTCAGTCAGTTCACTCTGGTCAACGTTGTCGGGCTGGCTATCAACCAGGCCATCTTCCTGGGCCTCGACCGATTTGTGTTGGGTGAGGCTGGCATGCTGGCAACGCCCATGTCGAGCCTGGCAAGCGGGCTGGGTATCGCCCACTTCACACTGGCCTTCAACCTGGCCAAGGCCATCGCCATCATGATCGTGCTCTTCTGGAACTTCGGCGCCAACAGACTCTGGACGTATCGCGGACTGTGACTATGCGCATTGCCATAGACTACACCCCCGCCATACGCCAAGGCGCAGGCATCGGCCGCTACACGAGAGGATTGGTCAACGCCCTCATAGAGATGGACGCAGAGAATGAATACGTCCTGCTGGTGGTGGGGAAGGTGCGAGAGGCACGAGGCAACACGGAACACGCAACCCGCAACACGAAACCAGGACAGCATCTTGCATCCCTGCCACCGAACTTCCGTCTCCGGCGCCTGCCGCTCCCTCACCGCCTGGTGACCATCGCCTGGCATCGGCTGCGCCTGCCGTTGCCGGCGGAGCTCTTCGTTGGCCCCGTGGACATCTTCCATTCGCCCAACTTCGTGCTACCGCCGCTGCGCCGCGCCCGCGGCCTGATCACCGTCCACGACCTGGCCTTCCTGCGCGTGCCCGAGTGCGCCGATCCCGGTTTGCGCGCCTATCTCACCACCGCCGTGCCCCGCTCCATCGCCCGCTCGGACCGCATCCTGGCCGATTCGTTGAGCACCAAGCGGGATCTGATGGAGTTGCTGAACGTGCCGGGAAAGCGCATCAGCATCATACCAGCCGGGGTAGAGCCGCGCTTCCGCCCCATTGACGATGAAGGAGAGCTGGAACGAGTACGTCGCCGCTATTCGCTGGACGAACCGTTCATCCTCAGCCTCGGTACGCTGGAGCCGCGCAAGAACTACGTTCGTCTCA
>CAZPMV010000098.1:0-4484 GCA_964587335.1 uncultured Anaerolineales bacterium | reverse complement strand
CCGTTCATCCTCAGCCTCGGTACGCTGGAGCCGCGCAAGAACTACGTTCGTCTCATCGAAGCACATGCTCGGCTTCGGCGTCGTCTGCCTTCTGCCCCCAGCCTGATCATCGCTGGTGGCCACGGATGGCTGTGCGAAGACATCCTCGCTGCGGCCAAGCGGCACGGCAACGGCAGCGTGCGTTCCCTCGGCTTTGTCCCCGACGAGGACTTGCCTGCCCTCTACACGCTGGCCGAGCTCTTCGCCTTCCCCTCGCTCTACGAAGGATTCGGCCTACCTCCACTGGAAGCCATGGCCTGCGGCACGCCAGTCGTCTGCTCCAATCGCCCCTCACTGCCCGAAACCGTAGGTGACGCGGCGCTGATGGTGGATGCCGAAGACGTCGAGGGACTGGCCGCCGCGGTGCAGCGAGCGCTGGAGGATGAAAAGCTGCGCACAGAGATGATCGCCAAGGGACTGGCGCAGGCGAAGCGGTTTACGTGGAGAAAGGCGGCGGAAAAGCTACTGGAAGCTTACGAGGAGACGCTGCGATGAAGTCACGACCGAAAGGAGGACACAAGCGAATGGATACCGCCACGCTGATCATGATCGCTTTGGCCATCATCTTGACCGTCGTGGCCTACTTCCGCGGAGGCGTGCACTGGAAGGGGCTGACAAGTGGTGGACGGATGCTCTCCAGCAACCTGCTGCTGCTCCTGGCCTCTTTCGCCATAGCCGGGATGGTCCAGGTGTTGATCCCCAAGGAGATCATCCAACAATGGCTGGGGGCAGAATCCGGCCTCAAAGGCATCATCCTGGGTTGCATCGCTGGCGGCCTGACGCCAGGTGGGCCTTACGCCGTGTTTCCCATCGTGGGCTCGCTCTACCAGGCGGAGGCGAGCCTCGGAGCTGTGGTCGGGTTCGTCAGCGCCTGGTCGCTCTGGTCCGTGGCCCGGCTGCCCATGGAGGTAGCCCTCATCGGCCCCAAAGTGGCGCTGGTGCGCGTCATCGCTACCCTCGTCGTGCCGCCGCTGGCTGGCCTGTTCGCCCAGCACGTGCTGGGACGTCTGATTCAATTCTAGAAAGGAGACCGAGTATCATGATCAACCGCATCGAAGTTGCGCACACCTATCGCTTCGCCGATATGGTAGACCGCCTGGACGACGCCGGCCTGTTGCTGGCGGCCACCAAGCGCTCCGGCGAATCCAACGTCATGACCATTGGCTGGGGCACGGTGGGCGTCGTGTGGGGTCTGCCCATGTTCACCGTGCTGGTGCGCCCCTCCCGCTTCACCTACCAGTTCATCGAGGACGCGGGGGAGTTCACCGTCAACGTGCCGTCGCCGGACATGCGAGCATTCGTGGATTTCTGCGGCACACGCAGCGGGCGCGACGTGAACAAGTTCGCCGAATTCGACATCGCCAGCAGCCCTGGCCTGCGGGTGCAGAGCGTGACCATTGACCCCTGCCCGTGGGTCTACGAGTGTCGCGTGGTACAGAAGAACGACGTCCTGCCCGAAACGTTGGCGCCGAAGATCATCTCCTCCTACTACCCGCGCGGTGACTTCCATCGTGTGTACTACGGAGAGATCCTGGGCGTGTTCGCCACGGAGTAGACAAGTAAACAAGTAAACAAGGAAACAAGGAAACAAGTAGACAAGGAAAGGCCGGGTGAGCACTCATGTCACTCCTTGTGTACTTGTGTACTTGTGTACTTGTGTACTTGTTTCCTTCCTCAAGGAGGCAAAGATGCACTTCGAGCTTACCGAAGAACAGCGCATGACCCGCGAGATGGTGCGGGACTTCGCCGAGAACGAGATCAAGCCACTTGCCCAGGAGCGAGACCACACGGGAGAGTTCCCCTGGGAACTCATCCGCAAGATGGGGCCGCTGGGCCTGCTGGGGCTGCCCATTTCCGAGGAGTACGGCGGCGCGGGGGCCGATACTGTCTGCTACGCCATCGCCGTGGAGGAAATCGCCCGCGTGTGCGGCTCCACCGCCATCACGGTGGCCGCGCACACCTCTCTGGGCACCTACCCCATCTACCGGTTCGGCAGTGATGAGCAGAAGCGCAAGTACCTGCCGAGGCTGGCCAGTGGTCAGGCGCTGGCCGCCTTCGGTCTGACCGAGCCGGAGGCTGGCTCCGACGCCGGCGCCACCAGGACGCGGGCCGTGCTGCAAGGCGACGAGTGGGTACTCAACGGGCAGAAGATCTTCATAACCAACGGCTCCATCGCCGAGGTGGTGATCGTCACCGCCGTCACCGATCCGGAAAAGGGCACACGGGGCATCAGCAACTTCATCGTCGAGAAGGGCACGCCGGGTTTCCGCCCGGGACGTGATGAGGAGAAGATGGGCCTCAAAGCCTCCGTGACCTCCGAACTCTTCCTCGAAGATTGCCGCCTGCCCAAAGAGAACTTCCTGGGACAGCCTGGCGAAGGGTACAAGCAGTTCCTCATCACCCTGGACGGCGGGCGCATCAGCATCGGGGCCATGGCTCTGGGATTGGCACAAGGGGCCTACGAGCGGGCGCTGGCCTATTCCAAGGAGCGGGTGCAGTTCGGCCGGCCCATCGCCAAGTTCCAGGCTATCCAGTGGATGCTGGCGGACATGGCCACGGAGATCGAAGCCGCCCGGCTGATGATCTATCGCTCTGCCTGGCTCAAGGATCAGGGCGTGCGCTTCACCAAGGAGGCGGCCATGGCCAAGCTCTACGCCTCGGAGGTGGCCGAGCGGGCTTGCTTCAAGGCCGTCCAGATCCACGGCGGCTACGGCTACATGCGGGAGTACGACGTGGAGCGCATGTACCGAGATCAGCGGCTATGCACCATCGGTGAGGGGACGTCGGAGGTCCAGCGGCTGGTGATCGCCCGGCAGATACTGGGGAGGTTCTGAGTTCGGGGTTCGGGGTTGCAGGCTCTTTCGAGTTCAATCCGATTGGTACTTGCCTTTCGGAGCTTGCTGGTGTATACTGATGTCGGGCTCATACACGTCCTAACCAGGTGACCAGGTGACCAGGTGGGCAAATGTCCACATCAAGGGTCGGGCACGGGAACACCGTGCCGTTATGGTATGATTTTGTGTGGGTGATATGATGAAAATGCAGACAACTTCTCAGGTTAAGACACATGAACAGAAGCTCGTTGGAATCGTGCGTAGACTGCCGCCTGAGCGCGTTTCGCAGCTCGTTGATTTTGCACGGTTTCTCGAGTTCCAGACCACCGAGAGGTACGACGACTGGCTGGATGAACAAGAAACTGAAATCAAAGAAGAAATGCGTACCGGCGAAGAAAAGTGGGACAAGTTGTTGGCCAAACCGGAAGCGAAGCGCGTGACGC
This sequence comes from uncultured Anaerolineales bacterium, assembly GCA_964587335.1. GTDB lineage: Bacteria > Chloroflexota > Anaerolineae > UBA3071 > UBA3071 > UBA3071. The sequence goes on along the minus strand of CAZPMV010000098.1, from coordinate 1,168 downwards.
GCGAGATGGCGCGCGAAGCACGCGAGGACTATCGTGCTGGACGAACAACCGACATAGCAATCACCGAAGATGGGCGACTCGCTCCAGCATGAAATCACAAGCTACTCCGAAGTTCTGGAAGCTCTATGCACGCCTCCCTCGAAGTGTGGAGCGACGAGCGCGGAAGGCTTTCCAATTATGGAAGATGAATCCCAATCATCCGAGTCTGCATTTCAAGCGAGTAGATGACGAAGAACCGATCTATTCCGCCCGTGTGAGCGACGACTACCGAGTCCTCGGTGTTCTGGCAGGAGATACGGTAATCTGGTATTGGATCGGCAATCATGACGAGTACGAACACTTGCTGAAGTGAGATCTATCAAGCAAACGTGCCCCAAAACCATCCACCCCAAAAACAGGACGGGGGCATTCCCCGCCCTGCCTGCTTGACACAGCACCGTCGAGCTTCCGCGCACGCTGCTGCCCGTCTTACTCTACAATAGTTTTGGCCGCCGCCGAGGCACACGCCGCAAAAGGGTCTGAGCGAGTCTGGCAGAACCTATTACCTGCCAACACCTTACAGCTCTTATGGCGCGGCCGCGATCCTGGCCGAGGCTATGGCCACCTATTGATAATGAGGAAAGTGTGTAGGACAGATTTCTTACCCGCCGTCCAGTGGCAGGTATGAAACCTGCCCTACATGTAGTACTGATAGTCTACCGCGCCGCCTGGCTCGAGGATCGGGGCGTGCGCTTCACCAAAGAGGCGGCCATGGCCAAGCTCTACGCCTCGGAGGTGGCCGAGCGGGCTTGCTTCAAGGCCGTCCAGATCCACGGCGGCTACGGCTACATGCGGGAGTACGACGTGGAGCGCATGTACCGAGATCAGCGGCTATGCACCATCGGTGAGGGGACGTCGGAGGTCCAGCGGCTGGTGATCGCACGGCAGATACTGGGGCGGCTGTAGTTTCGGGTTTCGGGTTTCGAGTCTCGGGTTTCGAGTTTCACGTTGCAGGTTGCCAGGAGGAGAGATGCACCCACTAGTTGAGCTGGCTCAAGAGACCATCGAGATGTACGTGCGCGAAGGGCGTATGCCGGAGCCGCCAGAGGAGTTGACGCCGGAGATGCAGCGGCAAGCAGGCAGCTTCGTCTCCCTTCATGCTCACGGGAGGCTGCGCGGCTGCATCGGC
>CAZPMV010000097.1:8443-10441 GCA_964587335.1 uncultured Anaerolineales bacterium | reverse complement strand
AGCCATGGTGGCTTAGGGGCGCTGTTTCTAGGGTTGCCGGCAGGTCTTGCCTGCGGGCTTAGCCTTGGCGGTTTTGAGCTATATGGGCGGACAGGTTTGCTGATAGGTATCCTCCTCGCCTCTTTCTTGGGATACTTTCTCGGCAGGGTGTTCGGCAAGCGCCGCGGCGGTTTGTTCGTGGCCCTTCTCTGGCTGGGTTACTGCGCCGCTTGCGCCGTGGGCTATTGGGCTGCCGACTGGGTGGGCTGGCTCACCATCACCCTGCCCAGTGTGGCCTTGTTCTGGTACAGTCTGTGGCGCTTATCGGGACGGCTGTTGCCAATAGAGAGACAATCGTGGTGGCTACTGCGCGATCTATGGCGACGCATGTTTGATCGACGCCCACTCGATGATGATGAACAGCGGCAAAGGCGACAGCGCTATCAATCCTTTCGTAGCCTGCTGACCTTCACGGCCGGCACCAATTACCCCTACTACGTTGTCGAACACGGGAAACCTCAAGAGCGTGTAGGCGGCAACCCGTTCGGACGGCTCTTCGCCGGGCCGGGTATCATCATTACCAATCCCCATGAGGTGGCGGTCGTCACTGACGGAATGGAGATCAAAGAGACAAGCCCTCCTGGGCTGGTCTTCACAGGCAAGTTCGATAGGGTGGATCAGATCGTAGACCTGCGAACACAACTGAAAGTCTTTGATGTGGAGGCCCTCACGAAGGATGGCATTCGCATCCAGGTGCCAACATTCGTGATCTTCAAAATCAATGCTGCTTCCCAACGCGTGGGCGAGTTCTGGGTAGATGGCGATGGTGACGAGGGAAGCGGAGGAGCGATATTCCAAGCAGTGCGCGCCTCACTGGTCGAGGAATCCAAAAGACAAAGTTGGGAAGATCTGCCATCAACAGTTGCTACGCCCATCCTTCGGGACATCATCAGTGAGTACGAGTGTGATGACCTGTGCGCCCGCGACCTACCATCTTGGCACCCGCATGAGGACATCCCGTTCGAGGTGATCAAGAGAGAGCTTGCGTCTCGACTTGGAGTCGCTATGGCTGAAAGATGCGGGGGTGTTCAGATTATCGCCGCCAGTATCGGCAACCTGATGCCGATAGACAGCAGCGTGATGCGGCAACGGATCGACAACTGGCGCACCGAGTGGGAACGCATGATGATGATCCAAAAGGGCGAAGGGGCCACTGAAGCCCTGCGTCTGATCTCGCAAGCGCGCGCTCAAGGACAGGCGGAGGTGATCCACATCCTTACCCAAGAAGCGGAGCATTTGGAGGATGTGGACAAAGACGTTCTGGCTGATGTGCTGATTCTGCGTTTGCTGGAAGCTCTGGATGACATGGCGCGCAGACCGTCGGTACAGCCACTGTTGTCCCCAGAAGCGACGGAGATGATGGAACGCTTGCGCCGTACGGCAGAAGAAAGCAGTTCAACCTTGCCCCAGTGAATGGGAGAGTGACATGGTTGTTGTCAATCCCATACGGATGATGCGGGTGTTGCTACGTGCCCTCTGTGTCCTGTTTCCTTTCCTGTTCGCTGTACTGTTTCTCAGTGCAGGCACAGAAGTGTATGTGCAGCGCATCCCGACGGACGACTTGCAGCGCTTGCTGAGATTCTGGCCTTACATCGTGCGTAATATGGTCCCCGGCTTGGCCAGCATGCTCATTGCCTACTGGCTGGCGGCCCACTTCGTGAAATCTCTCTATGGATTGGAAAGGCTAGGCGAAGGTTCTGGATTCCTGTGGCGTTGGCGCTTCGGGCAGGTAGGCTTTTCCCCCTACATGCGGATCCAAGAAGGGGACATTGACAAAGGCAAGGACGGTGTGCTATCATGCATTGGCGGGCCGGGCATGCTGGTGCTTTATCACGACAGCGCAGCGGTCCTGAGCCGTGCTGGCCGAATCACCTGCCTGGAACGATCCAAATACCCCGCCTTGAAGCCTTTTGAGAAGGTGTACAAAGTTATTGACCTGCGACCGCAGCGGAAGAGGCT
>CAZPMV010000097.1:6170-8343 GCA_964587335.1 uncultured Anaerolineales bacterium | reverse complement strand
CTTCGCTCTATTCTAGCTCGCTGTCCTCTTGACCAACTCATCAGACCAGCATACTGGGCAGGTCATGGCGAACCCTACCGACAAATGATACGGGACGAATTGGAACGGGAACTGCGCTTGGCTGCCAGCGAGGTAGGAGCCGAAATCTTGAGCATCAATCTGGGGGATATTGAGGTGCAAGATGCAGTCACTAAGCAGTGGATCGATGCCTGGAAGCTGGAATGGGAACGTCAAATGATGAAGCGCCGGGCCGAAGGCGAAGCAGCAGCCATAGCTCAACTGGAAACAGCCAAAGCACAGGCACAGGCGGAAACAATCCTGGCACTTATGCAGTCTCTGCAATCCCTGGTGGGCGATGCCGACGCCTTGCAGAGTCGTTTGGGTCTCTTGCGCATCGTGTCCATGCTCAGCCACATGTCTAACGACCCTCAGACGCAGGCATTTCTGCCTGCAGAAACCTTGCACGCCTTGGCCGCGTTACAGGATCCCATTGCCGGGACAAAGGGCCAACAGGCTTAGAGTGAAGCCACGCCTTGCAGTGTGCCTCTCAACTCCACGGCACAGGCTTCAAGGCTAACGCAAAGGATAGAAGAGAGATGATGCACTTGCCACCGCTGCTAATCCCTTCATCGTTGCTCTACGGCGAAGGCATCACCTCGCGTGCTGAAGTACTTCTGAGGGAATGCTTGCTCATTGATTCCAGAAATCGGTGGAGGGAGGTAAGAGGTCTTGCACAAGAAGCCGCAGACCTGCAAGAACAAGGGGATCAGATTGGCTATGCCGTCCTGTCGCTCTATCTAGGGGATCGGTGCTTGGAGATGGGAAGGCTAGGGCCAGCGCGAAGGCATTATGAACAAGCCAAGCGGCTCTTCTGCCAGCACGAGTTCAAGCCTGAACAGTGCCACAACAAGGCCGTAGCAGCTTATGCTTTGGGGCTCATAGATCAATTCTTGGGAGATGAGAAGGAAGCACTGAGCCAGTATGAGGGCGCCATAGTGTTACTTGCACGAGCGCAAAATCATTGGCAACGTGTTGGGAACGCAGAGCTGGAGCAGCGGTGCGAGGAGGCTTCAGAACTGATTGAGAAGTTGATAGATTACATCATGCAAGTTCTATCTACCGGAGGCACTGCTGCACTTTCCTATCTTCTCAGCCAGAGAAGGGCGAGGATTGGGGACGGTTTCGACGAGTCGACAGAGGCAGGAGAAGAGTTCGGCACATTTGTACGCGATGCTGCAGGGAAGTTCTGGCGCATCCCCCGTGTGCGCATTATCCCCGACGATGATTGATGAGCAAGAACATCCTACAGATTAGACCGCAAACAGCCACAGCACTACAGCAAGGCCAACCCATCGTCGCCCTGGAGTCAACGGTCATCGCCCATGGCTTGCCGTTTCCGCAGAATATAGAGACGGCTTTGTCTTTGGAGGAGGTTGTCCGCCAGGAAGGAGCGGTGCCGGCCACCATCGGCATCATCGGCGGGACGCTGCGCGTGGGGCTAACATTGGAGGAGATCGAGCGGCTGGCTACAGGCCAGGGCGTGCGCAAAGTCAGCCGCCGCGACTTGCCGCTGGTCGTGGCTCGCAAGGAAGACGGCGCGACGACGGTGGCGGCGACGATGTGGATCGCCCACCAGGCGGGCATTCAGGTCTTCGCCACCGGCGGCATTGGCGGTGTGCACCGAGGCCAGCCTTTCGACGTTTCCGCCGATCTGCCCGAACTGGCGCAGACGCCCGTGGTCGTGGTGTGCAGTGGAGCCAAGGCTATCCTCGACCTGCCGCTGACGCTGGAGTGGCTGGAGACCCACGGCGTAACCGTGCTGGGCTACGGCGCCGACCGCTTCCCCGCCTTCTACAGTCGAGATAGCGGCCTGCCGGTGGATGCCCGCGTGGATGCCCCACAAGAAGTGGCGGCCATTTTCCGGACGCAGCGGGCGTTGGGGTTGCCTGCGGGGTTGCTGGTTGGCGTGCCCGTGCCAGCCAGGGCGGAACTGCCGGCTGATGTCATGGAAACAGCCATCGCTGAGGCGTTGGCGGCAGCCGAAGAGCGAGGTGTGCGCGGCAAGGCCCTCACGCCGTTCTTGCTGGCTGAAGTTAGCCAGCGCACCGGCGGCGCCAGCCTGCGGGCCAACCTGGCGCTGCTGGAGAACAACGCCCGCGTGGCAGCGAAGATC